>NZ_JBJGYR010000023.1:0-79777 GCF_054050095.1 Geodermatophilus sp. SYSU D01105 | reverse complement strand
GGACAGGGGCGTGGGCACCGCAGCGAGGGACGAGTGAGGAGCGGAGCGCCCCGCGGGAGCGAACGGGGGGCACTGAGCGGACAGGGGCGTGGGCACCGCAGCGAGGGACGAGTGAGGAGCGGAGCGCTCCGCGGCAGCGAACGGAGGGTGCTGCGCGGCGCCCAGGGCGGCGCGCTAGGCCGGGCCCGCCAGCAGCCGCTGGAGCCGGAGGGCCACCTGCAGCTCGGTGCGCCGCTCCGCCAGCGGGTGGCCGAGGTGCTCCTCGGCCCGGTGCAGCCGGTTGCGGACGGTGTGCTCGTGCAGCTGCAGGTGCTCGGCGGCGGCGACGTGGCTGCCCAGCCGGAAGGAGGCCTCGAGCGTCTCCCGCAGCCGGGCGGCCTCGGGGGTGTCCTCGGCCAGCGGGCCGAGCTCGGTGCGCACGAAGCGGCGGGCCCGCTCCGGATCGCGCAGCAGCAGGATCTCCAGGGCCACGTCGGAGTGCTCGAGGACGCGCGGCGCGGCGGAGCGGCCCCACGCCGTGCGCACCCGCTCGATGTCCTGGGCCTGCGCGTAGGCCTCGCGGAAGCCGGCCAGGCCGCTGTGCGGTTCGGAGACCGAGGCCTCCACACCGGTGTCGGCCAGCGCTGCCAGCAGCCGCCGGTGCCCGTCCCGGGTCCAGCCGGGGAGGGTCAGCCAGACCGCCGTCCGGCTCAGGTCGACGGGGTGGACCAGGGTCGAGCGGACGCCGGTGCGCGCCCGCACCCCGGTCGTGAGGCTGCCGGCCGCGCCCTCGGCCACCGACGGCAGCAGGACGACGACGTGCTCCCCGGCGAGGTCGTGGTCGAGCGTGATGAGGTCGGAGGGGGCCAGCGACGTCCGGTCCCCGCGCAGGATCTCCCGCACCAGCCCCTGCCGGACGTGCGCGCGGGTGCGGCTGAGCGCCTCGTCCACCCGCGCGTGGTTCTCCGCGACCAGGGAGGCCACGTGGTCCTGGTAGTCGAAGATCGCGGTGGTCAGCTGGACCAGCGCGCGCACCGCCTCGTCGCGGGGCACGTCCGCGGCCTCGGCGACCTCCTGCAGCCGGTCGGCCCAGGCCTGCCACATCTCGGCGAAGCCCACGCGGTAGGAGCGCTGCAGCGCGGTCTGCGGGATCCGCAGCTCCGCCTGCACCCGGGCGAAGACCAGCGGCTGCTCCAGGCGGACGGCGTCCAGCGGCAGCCGGCCGCAGAGGACCTGCTGCAGCAGCCGCAGGTTCTCCTGCACGCTGGCCCGCAGGTGCTCGGCGAAGCCGGGGTCGTCGGCGAGGTCGGGGAAGGCGACCGCGACGTCGCGGGCCACGACCCGGTCGCACAGCGCGGTCAGGTCGACGTCGGCGGCCAGGGCCCGGACCCATGCGGGCAGGGGCTCGCGGCCGGTGAGCGCGGGATCGGCCGCGTCGAGCACCGGGTTCCTCCCTCCACCGACAGCCGCCGAGACGCTACACGTGAGCCCGACCACGTTCCAGGCTGCCGGCCGGGAGTGCCGCCGGCGGGTGAGGAGGCCCCCGACGTGCTGACCGCGAGCGACGGAGCGGTCCGGTGAGCGGCGACGCCGCCCGGCTGTCCGGGAGCCGGCCGCTGCGGGTGGCCGTGCTCGGCGGCTCGCTGATCGGGCTCACCACCGCGTTGGTGTTCCGCGACATCGGCTGCGAGGTCGACGTCTACGAGCGGTCGCGGTCCCCGCTGGAGGGCCGCGGGGTGGGCATCGTGCTCCACCCGACGACGGTGCGGTACCTGCTGGAGAACCGGCTGCTCGACCTGTCCGCGGTCAGCACGTCGGCGTCCTGGCACCGCTACCTCGCCGACGACGGGTCGGTCCTCACCGCGGACGCCCGCCGGCACCACTTCACCGGCTACAACACCCTCTACGGCACCCTGCTCAACGCCTTCGGCCGGGACCGCTACCACCTCGACTCCGAGGCGACCGGCATCACCCAGACGCCCGACGAGGTGCAGATCGCCCTCGCCGGTGGCCGCACCGCCACCGCGGACCTGCTGGTCGGCGCCGACGGCGTCTCGTCGTTCACCCGCCGGACCATGCTCCCCGACGTCCAGCAGCGCTACGGCGGCTACGTGGCCTGGCGCGCGGTCGTGGACGAGCGGGAGCTGAGCCCGGAGACGTTCGCCGCGCTCGACGACTCGCTCACCTACTACGTCCGCCCGCACAGCCACGCGCTGACCTATCCGATCCCCAACTACGACGGCGCGGTCGAGCCGGGACGCCGGTTGATGAACCTGGTCTGGTACCGCAACGTGCCCGAGGGTGAGCCCCTGGCCGACCTGCTGACCGACCGCACCGGCAAGCGGCGCGACGTCTCCCTGCCGCCCGGCGCGGTGCGTGACGAGCACCTGGTCGACTTCCGGGAGACCGCGCGCACCCAGCTGCCGCCGCCCCTGGCAGAGGTCGCGGTCAAGAGCGGGGCGCCCTTCCTCCAGGTGATGGTCGACGTCGAGGTGCCCCGGATGGCCTTCGGCCGGGTGGCGCTGGTCGGCGACGCCGCCTTCGCCGTCCGGCCGCACGCGGCCGCGGCCACCGCCAAGGGAGCCGACGACGTGTGGGCGCTCGCGGCTGCCCTGCTGCGCTCCGGCGGCGACGTCCGGGAGGCCCTGCGGCTGTGGGAGCCGGCCCAGCTCGACCTCGGGCGGGCGCTGCTCGCCCGCACGCGCGACCTCGGGGAGGGCGCGCAGTTCCGCAGCGACTGGGTCCCCGGTGACCCCTCGCTCACCTTCGGTCTCCGCGCACCGGGCGACTCCGCGGACATGCCCGTGCGGTGATCCAGGTCGACCCGCGTCCCGGCCCCGGGGCGCGTCCACCCAGCAGGTCAGGAGGAACCATGGCCACCTCGCCGGCCGATGACGTGCCCTTCCGGGGAGACGACGTCATCCGCGACTACATCGGCAAGTTCTCGAACTGGGGACGGTGGGGGGAGGACGACCAGCTCGGGGCGCTCAACCACGTCGGGCCGGAGCAGGTCGTCGCGGCCGCCGCGCTGGTCCGCCAGGGCAAGGTCATCTCGATGGGGCTGCCGCTGGACCTCAACGGCCCGCAGTCGGGCGGCTTCCGGGCCAACCCGCTGAACATGATGACCGCGACCGGCACCGACTACCTGGCCGGCAAGCAGGACCCGCTGCCCGGCGGGTTCGGCCCGTCGAAGGGGTTCGGCTTCTCCGACGACGTCCTGGTCACCCCCAACCAGTCCGGCAGCCAGTGGGACAGCCTGGCGCACATCTTCTGGAAGGGGCAGATGTACAACGGGTTCGACGCCGGCAACGTCTCCGCCAAGGGCGCGGCGACCTGCGGCATCCAGGTCGCCAAGGACAAGCTCGTCATGCGCGGGGTCCTGCTCGACGTGGCCCGGCACAAGGGTGTGGAGTGCCTCGAGCCCGGCTACGCGATCACCGCCGAGGACCTCGACGCCACGGCCGCCGCGCAGGGCGTGGAGGTCCGCACCGGCGACGCGCTCATCGTCCGCACCGGGATGACCGAGACCCGCCGCGGCAACTGGGGCGACTACAACGGCGGGGCGGCGCCCGGCCTGTCGCTGCACACCGCCCCGTGGCTGTACCAGCACGACATCGCGGCGATCGCGACCGACACCTGGGGCTGCGAGGTGCGGCCCAACGAGGTCGACCTCTTCCAGCCGCTGCACATCGTCGCCCTGGTGCACATGGGCATCCTCTTCGGCGAGATCTGGGACCTGCAGGCGATCGGCGAGGACTGCGCCGAGGACGGCGTCTACGAGTTCCTGCTGTCCGCCGCCCCGCTGCCGATCACCGGTGCGGCGGGGTCGCCGATGAACGCGATCGCGGTCAAGTGACGGGCCTGACGGGAGGGGCCCCCCTGCTCGAGGGCCGGGTGGCCGCGGTGACCGGCGCGGGCACGGGGATCGGCCGGGAGATCTCCCTGCGGCTGGCCGCCGAGGGGGCCGACGTCGTGCTGACCGGCCGTTCCACCGACGCGATGGAGGAGGTCGCCGAGCAGGTGCGCGCCGCCGGCCGGCGGGCCCTGCCGGTCGCGATGGACCTGCGCGACCCGGACTCGATCACGGCGGCGGCCAAGGCCGCGGACGCCGAGTTCGGCCGGGTGGACGTCCTGGTCAACAACAGCGGCGTCGGGGGGCCCAGCACGCCGCTGGTGGAGATGCCGCTCGACGAGTGGGAGGACACCTTCCGGGTCAACGTGACCGGGACGATGCTGGCCTGCAAGGCCTTCCTCCCGGGCATGATCGCCCGCCGGTCGGGCTCGGTGGTCGTCATCGGCTCGGTGACCGGCAAGCGGCCGCTGGTCAACCGCACGCCCTACGCCGCGTCGAAGACCGCGCTGATCGGCCTGGTGCGCACCCTCGCGTGGGAGGTCGGCTCCTCCGGGGTCCGGGTCAACCTGGTCTCACCGGGCGGTGTCGAGGGGCCTCGGATCAACTGGGTCCTCGAGCAACAGGCCGCCTCGCGCGGGATCTCGGTCGAGGAGGCCCGCGCCGAGTTCGCCGGCGGGTCGGCGCTGCAGCGGCTGGTCCGCCCGCAGGACGTCGCCGAGGCGGTGGCCTTCCTCGCCTCCCCCCGGGCGGCGGCCATCACCGGCGAGGACCTCAACGTGGCCAACGGCCTGGTCATGTACTGAAAGAGCGCCCCCTCCTCCCCACCCCTCGCAGGCTCGGGGCGGGACCCGGGAGGGGGCCGCCCGGTGGCGGTGCCACGCGGCCCGCCACCGGGCGCCGCTCAGAGCTGCCGGGCGAGCCGTGCGGCGTCGTGCACCAGCAGGCGCTGGGCGAAGGCGTCCCACGTGTCACCCACGGCGTGCGCCGCCGTCCCGGACCGCGCCCAGCCCACCGCCCACACGAGGAGGTCGAACGGGCCCAGGGAGCCCGGCCCGTCGGCGCCGTCCACCTCGAGGCGCGAGCCGGCCACGCCGCGCACGGTCAGCCCGGGAACCGTCGCGGCGCCGTGCCCGGCGAGGCGCAGCGCCGTCGTCCCGGCGACCAGCGGGTGGGCGTCGGCCATGGGCCGGTCGCCGGGCACGACGAGCGTGACCTGCTTCCCGGCCGCGGCGACCAGCAGGGCGGTCTCACCGGCGAGCAGGCCCGGACCGACCACGGCGACCCGCTCCCCGGCGGCGTCGAGGTCCAGGCGGCCGGTCAGGACGTCGTCCGCTGCGGCGAGGGCGACGGTCCCGTCGCCGGCCAGGTCGGGCAGCACCGGGGCGCCCGGCGTCGCGTCGACCGTGACGTCGGGCTGCTCCGGTCCGGCGTCGGTCCGGACCCGGACCCCGAGCCGGCGCAGCTCGCGCCGGAAGTACTCGACGCCGTTGCCGACCTCGGCGGCGCCGGGTACCCGCGCGCGCAGCGCGAGCAGCCCGCCGAAGGGCAGCTCGCCGGTCGCGACGGTGACCTCGTGGCCGCGCAGGGCGGCGACCCGGGCCAGTTCCAGGCCGGCGACCCCGCTGCCGGTCACCAGGACCCGGCGCGGCCGCCCGGCCGGCACGACGGGCAGCTCCAGCTCGTGCCCGGTCTCGGGGTGCAGCAGGCAGGAGACCCCCAGGGCCGTGGTGATGCCGCCGTGGCAGGCCTGGCAGGCGATGCAGGGGACGACCTCGTCCTCCCGGCCGGCCAGTGACTTGCCGACGACGTCCGGGTCGGCGATGAGCGCGCGGCCCAGCGCGACCAGGTCGGCGCTGCCCTCGGCGACGGCCTGCTCCGCCGCGGCCAGCGTGTAGTAGCGGCCGACCGAGACCACCGGGATCGAGACCACCTGCTTCACCGCCGCGGCGAACCCGGCGAACACCGCCGACCCGCCGCCCATCACCAGCGGCGAGTCCCGCACGGTGTTCGGCCCCGCCCCGGCGGACACGTCGAGGTAGGCCACCCCGGCCCGCTCCAGCCGCGTCGCCACGCGCAGGCAGTAGTCGAGGTCCACGCCGCCGTCGTGGTAGTCCGAGCCGACGATCCGGGCGCCGACGGGGTAGTCGTCGCCGGCGACCTCGCGGATCCGCTCGAGGATCCGCAGCGGGAAGCGCATCCGGCCGGCGAGGTCGCGGCCGTACTCGTCCTCGCGGACGTTCTGCGCGGGGGAGAGGAAGCTCAGCAGCAGGTAGGCGGTGCCCATGTGCAGCTCGACCCCGTCGAAGCCGGCCTCCCGCGCCCGCCGCGCCCCCTGCGCGAAGGCCTCGACCATCGTGTCGATCTCCTCGACGGTCATCTCCTTCGGCACCGGCCGCCCCGGTGCCGGGAGCGCCGACGGGGCGAGCACCGGCTGTCCGCTGAGCGCCTCCACCGCGACGCGCCCGCCGTGGTGCAGCTGCAGGACGGCCACCGGCCCGTGCTGCTTGATCGCGCCGGCCAGCGCGGCCAGTCCGGGCACGAACCGGTCGTCGTGGATGGCCAGGTGGTTGGGCCAGCACTGCCCGGAGGGGTGCACCAGGGCGGACTCCACGTGCACCAGCCCGAGCCCGCTGCGCGCGCGGCGCTCGTAGAAGGCGCGGTGGCGGTCGTTGGAGGAGCCGTCGGGGTCGGGCAGCCCGTAGGTCGTCAGCGGCGACATGACCAGGCGGTTGGCCAGCCGCAGCCCGCCGAGGGTCAGCGGCCGGCGCAGCGCGGGGTACCGCTGGTCGTGCTCGGCGGCCACCGGGCTACCCCAGCTCCGTCGTCCAGTCGCGCTGCTGCGTCGGGTAGATCGTGAGCAGCTCGACGTTGGCACGCTGCGGCAGCGTCGCGACGAAGACGACGGTGTCGGCGAGGTCCTCGGGCTGGAGCATCGTCGCCCGGGCCTCCGGTGAGGGGGGCACCGGTCGCTGCTCCAGGATCGGTGTGGCGACCTCGCCCGGGCAGATGGCGCACGCCCGGATGCCGTTGACCCGCTCGGCGAGGTTGATCGACTCGGTGAACGAGTTCACCCCCGCCTTGGCGGCGTTGTAGGCCGGGCCGGTCAGCGCGCTGGCCCGGTAGCCGGCCATCGAGGAGATGTTGACGACGGTCCCCGACCGCTGCGCCCGCATCGCCGGCAGCGCGGCGTGGGTCACGAGGAACGTGCCGGTCAGGTTGACCTGCACGATCGCGTGCCAGTCGGCCACCGACAGGGCCGCCATGCTGCGCCGCGCGACGTTGACCCCGGCGTTGTTCACCAGCAGGTCCAGCCGGCCGTGCCGGTCGGTGACCTCGCCGACGAGCCGCTGCACCGCGTCGGCGTCGGTGACGTCGAGCGTCGCGGCGGTCGCCGTCCCGCCCGCGGCCGTCACGTCGGCGACGGTCTCCTCCAGCGGTCCGGACCGCCGGCCGACGACCACGACCCGGTACCCCCGGCCGGCGAGGGCCACCGCCGTCGCCCGGCCGATGCCGGTCCCTCCGCCGGTGACGACGGCGATCCGCCCGTCCACGTCCTGCATGGGTGCGCTCCTGCGTGTCGGGTGCGTCGGCTCGAGCCCCTTGCATTGTGTTCGGACGCTCGCCGGGGGACTTGTGCCAGGGCCCAAAAAACGGCTCCCCGATCTGTCGGTCGCGTGGAGTGCGGTACGTCACATCACCGATAACTTTCTCGCCCGAGCCCGGTAGCCACCCAGGCGTCCCAGGAACGCCCGGGTCTCGGCCGGATCGCCGTCCGCTGTCCCTCCCACGCTCGGAGGCAAGCCCGTGACCGCTCCTCGACGCACTCCTCGACCCTCGCGGCTGGCGGGCGCAGGCCTCGCCGTGCTGCTGGCCGCCACCGCCTGCGGTGGCGACGACTCGGGCGGGGGGTCCGGCGGCGGGGGTGGTGGCGGTGGGGACACCATCGCCATGACCTTCGGCACCGCCGGGACGCCGGTGGTCTACGGCAGCCTGATGATGCACGTGGCCGACGAGGAGGGGATCCTCGACAAGTACGGCCTGGACGTCACCTTCCAGAACTTCGCCAACGGCGCGGACTCCGTGCGGGCCGTGATCGGCGGGCAGCTCGACGCCGCCCTGACGTCCACGTCCAGCCTGGTGAACGTCGTGGCCGAGGGCGCGCCGGTCAAGGGCATGGTCGGCATGGACAAGCCCGACTACTACATCGCGACCACCGACCCGGCCATCACCAGCTGCGAGGACCTCCGGGGCCAGACCATCGCGGTCGACCAGACCGGCGGCGCCCGGTACAACTCCACCGTCACGATGCTCGCCTCCTGCGGCCTGACCGTGGACGACGTCGAGTTCGTCAACTTCGCCGGCCCGCCGGTCATCCAGGCGCTCGTGCAGGGCCAGGTGACCATCGCCAACCTGCACTACGACGAGGAGGCGTTCATCGAGGCGACCACCGACACCAACGTCGAGGAGGTCATCAGCCTCGTCAAGGACGTCAACCCGAACACGCACTACGTGCTGCAGGTGGCGACGACCGACTACATCGAGCAGAACCGGGACGCCGTCGTCCGGCTGACCGCGGCCTACATCGAGGCCAACGAGTTCGTCCGCGACCCGGCCAACTCCGAGCGCTTCGCCGAGATCGCCTCGAAGTACAACCAGCAGCCGGTCGAGGTGGCCCAGGAGGCGGTCGACCTCTTCCTCGAGTTCGAGTTCTGGCCGGAGGGCTCCGGGCTGGACCAGCAGAAGATCGAGGGCGTCATCCAGGAGCAGATCGACGCCGGCGCCATCACCGAGGCCAACGCGCCGACCTACGAGGACCTGATCGACCCCAGCATCTACGACGAGGCCCAGCAGCTGGTCGAGTCGACGAACTGACCGGCACTCCACCGAGGGGGAGCGATCGGGATGGCGACGGAGAGATGGGCGCGCTGGGGCGTCTACGCCCTCAGCCTGGTGGTGCTCGCCGTGGTGTGGCAGCTCGCGGCCGCCGGGAGCGGGCTGCTGCTGGCGAGCTTCACCGAGACGATGGCGCGGCTGGGTGAGCTCATCAGCAACGGGGAGCTCCCGGACGCACTGGCCTCCTCCGGCAAGATCTTCCTCACCGGCCTGGTGCTGTCGATCGTGCTGGGGCTCCCGCTCGGGCTGGTCTTCGCACGGTTCCCGCTGGTCACCGCGGCGGTGGAGACGTACGTGTACGGGCTCTACGCCATCCCGGTGATCACGCTGGTGCCGTTCATCCTGGCCGGCATCGGGTTCGACTTCCGGGCGAAGGTCCTGGTCGTCGTCCTGACGGCGATCTTCCCCATCCTGATCAGCGCGATGGAGGGCGCCCGCAGCGTCCCCGGACGGCTGCTCGACGTCGCCCACTCCTACCGGTCCACCGAGCGGCAGCTGTGGGCCGACGTGGTGATCCCCTACACGGTCCCGTACGCGGTGACCGGCATCAAGCAGGGCATCGCGGGGGCGCTGGTCGGCACGATCATCGCCGAGCTGTTCCTCAACGCCACCGGCGTCGGGGACCTGCTCATCCGCGCGTCGACCAACTTCGACTCCGCCGGTGCGCTGGCGGTGACCCTGGTGATCTCCGTCATCGCGGTGAGCCTGATGGGGGTGAGCGGGGTCGTCGAGCGGCGCTTCGCCGGCTGGCGGGAGGGGCTGTCCGGATGACCACGAAGCGAACCGGCACCAGGGAGCCGGCCGCCGGTGGCCGGCCGGTGAGCGCACCCGCGGGTCAGGGCTCGACCGCCACCGAGGCGGTACCGCTGCCCGGCGAGCCCTCGGGCACGGCCCAGGCGGTCCCGCCGGGACGCCGGCGGCGCGAACGCCGCCGGCCGCCGAACTGGCTGCTCCGGGTGCTCACCGGCGTGTTGATCCTGGTCCTCTGGGACCTGGGCGCACGGATGCTGGAGTCGCCGTTCATCGCCCGCCCGCTCGGTGTGGCGCAGGCGGTCCCGGAGGTCTTCGCCAGCGAGCAGTTCTGGGAGGACGCCTGGGCCACCATCGGCTCGGTCGTCTACGGCGTCCTCATCGGGGCTGCCGCGGGGCTGGTCCTGGGCCTGGCGATGGGCCGGATCAAGCTCGTGCGCTGGTTCTTCACGTCCTACGTCAGCGCCCTCTACACCCTGCCCATGGTCGCGGTGGTCCCGCTGATGACCATCTGGCTCGGCTACACCCCCGAGACCCGGCTGGTCGCCGTCGCCCTGTCGGCGTTCCTGCCCATCGTCGTGACGACGGCGGACGGGTCGCGGGCCATCCCCAAGGAGTACCTGGACGTGGCCCGCACCTTCCGGGCGCGGGTGCACAACATCTGGTTCGGGATCGCCCTGCGCAACGCGATCCCGTACCTCATCGCCGGTCTGCAGCTGGCCATCGCCCGCGCGCTGGTCACCGCCGTCGCCGTCGAGTTCCTCGCCGGTGTGCCCGGCCTGGGCTACTCGATCCTGCAGCAGAGCCGCAGCTTCCAGCAGAACCAGGCCTTCGTCGGGGTCATCGTGCTGACCCTCTTCGTCGTCGCCGCCCGCGCCCTGCTGACGCTCGCCCGGCGGCGGTTCCTGCCCTGGTACGGCCGCTGACGGCCGGCTCCCCGCCCGTCCCCTCCCCCCGGCGCGCCCCCCGGTGCGCCCCCGTCGCCCGTCGAGAAGGAGTTCCCCCGTGGCCCTGACCGAGACCCCCGGCGCCCACCACCGCGAGACCACGCCCGAGGACATCTTCATCGAGTGGGACGTGCCCATCGAGATGGACGACGGCCTGCTGCTGCGTGCCGACGTCTACCGGCCCGCCCGGGAGGGCCGCTTCCCGGTGCTGATCACCTACGGCCCCTACGGGAAGGGGCTGCCGTTCCAGGAGGGCTACAAGACCTCCTGGGAGATCATGGCGAGGAACCACCCCGACGTCACGGCCGGCTCGACCAACCGCTTCCAGAACTGGGAGGTCGTCGACCCGGAGAAGTGGGTGCCCCGGGACTACGTCTGCATCCGGGTCGACTCCCGGGGTGCCGGCCGCTCGCCGGGCAAGATGGACCTCTGGTCGGCCCGCGAGACCCGCGACTTCCACGACTGCATCGAGTGGGCGGGCACGCTGCCGTACAGCAACGGCAAGGTCGGGCTCGACGGCATCTCCTACTACGCCATGAACCAGTGGCAGGTGGCCGCGCTGCAGCCGGAGCACCTGGCCGCGATCTGCGTGTGGGAGGGCGCCTCCGACTGGTACCGGGACATGAGCCACCACGGCGGGATCCTCTGCACGTTCGTGGCGAACTGGATCCCCATGCAGGTCACGACCGTGCAGTACGGCCGCGGCGAGGAGGGACCCCGGGACCCGAACTCCGGCCTGCTCGTCTGCGGCGACGAGAAGCTCAGCAAGGAGCAGCTCGCCGAGAACCTCACCGACCTCGACGAGCAGTTCCGCCGGCACCCGCTCGACGACGAGCTCTACGCCGAGCGGACGCCGGACTTCTCGAAGATCACGGTGCCGCTGCTGTCCACCGGCAACTGGGGCGGGCAGGGGCTGCACCTGCGCGGCAACGTCGAGGGGTACGGGCGGTCGGCGTCGTCGCAGAAGTGGCTCGAGATGCACGGCCTCGAGCACTGGAGTCACTTCTACACCGACTACGGGCGTGAGCTGCAGCTGCGCTTCTTCGACCACTTCCTCAAGGGCGAGGACAACGGCTGGGCCGACCAGCCGCCGGTGCAGCTGAACATCCGGCACGTGGACAGCACCTTCGTGGTGCGCCACGAGCAGTCCTGGCCGCTGGAGCGGACCCGCTGGACCCGCCTCTACCTGGACGCCGACGCCGGGAGCCTCAGCGAGCAGCCGCCGGCCGCTGCCGCCTCGGTCGCCTACGACACCACGGGCGACGGCGCGTCGTTCACCTTCGGGCCGTTCCCCGAGCAGGCCGAGATCACCGGCCCGCTGGCCGCGAAGCTCTTCGTGGAGTCCAGCACCGCCGACGCCGACCTGTTCCTCGTCGTGCGCGTCTTCTCGCCGGAAGGGGAGGAGGTCGTCTTCCACGGGGCGCTCGACCCGCACACGCCGGTCGCCCAGGGCTGGCTGCGGGCCTCGCACCGCAAGCTCGACCCCGAGCTGTCCCGGCCGTACCGGCCCTACCACACCCACGACGAGATCCAGCCGCTCGAGCCGGGCACGGTCTACGAGCTCGACGTCGAGATCTGGCCGACCTGCCTGGTCATCCCCGCCGGCTACACCCTGCAGCTCGACGTCCGCGGCAAGGACTACGTCTACCCCGGTCCGGCCGAGCACCTGTCGAACATGAAGAACCCGATGACCGGGTGCGGGCCGTTCGTGCACGACGACCCCGTCGACCGGCCCGCCGAGCTGTTCGAGGGCACGGTCACCGTCCACACCGGCGGGGAGCGGCAGTCCCACCTGCTGGTCCCGATCATCCCGGGCGCCTGAGGGACCCGAGGACGAGGAGCGCAGCGATGACCCGATCCACCACCGGCCCCGACGCTGCTCCGGGCGGCGCCGCGACCGGCCCCGCGACCGGCCCCCGCGTCGTCGTCTCGGGGGCGGCGGTGCGCTACGGCGACCTGACCGTCTTCGACGGCATCGACCTGACCATCCAGGACCGCGAGATCGTCTCCATCGTCGGCCCGTCCGGCTGCGGCAAGACCACCCTGCTGCGCAGCGTCGACGGGCTGACCCGGCTCGACTCGGGCTCGGTGACCATCGACGGCAAGCCGGTCGACGGGCCGACGCCCGGGGTGAGCATGGTCTTCCAGCACTTCGGCCTCTTCCCGTGGAAGAACGTCTACAACAACGTCGCCTACGGGTTGAAGCTGGCGAAGGCGCCCAAGGAACGCATCGCCGAGGTGGTCCCGGAGTACATCAAGATGGTCGGCCTCGCCGGCTTCGAGAAGGCCTTCCCGCACCAGCTGTCCGGCGGCATGCAGCAGCGCGCGGGCCTGGCCCGGGCGCTGGCCGTCGAACCCCACGTCCTGCTCATGGACGAGCCCTTCAGCGCCATCGACGCCCAGACGCGCGAGATCCTGCAGTTCGAGATGCTGCGCATCTGGGAGACCCGGCCCATCGCGATGATGTTCGTGACCCACTCCATCGAGGAGGCGGTCCTCATGGGGGACCGCGTGGTGGTGCTCAAGGGCCGGCCCAGCCACATCCACGAGGTCATCGACGTGGGCATCCCGCACCCCCGCACCCGCGCGACGCTCAAGACCGCGCGGTTCCAGGAGGTCACCGCGCACGTCTGGGACCTGCTCATGCAGGACGTGATCGCCGCCGAGCGCGAGGTCGGCTGAGGTCCACCACCAGGTCCGCGGCCCCGCGGCCCGCATCCGACGACGAGGGAGATCCATGCGCCACCGGGAGAAGACCGAACTGCGCGACGGCATGCTCATCGACTGGGACATGCCGATCGTGATGGACGACGGGGTCGTGCTGCGCTGCGACATCTACCGGCCGCCGGCCGAGGGCCGCTACCCCGTGATCATGACCCTCGGGCCCTACGGCAAGCAGTTGCACTTCGAGGACGGCTACGCGTTCCAGTGGCGCCTGATGTGCGCCGAGCACCCCGACGTGCCGACGGGGTCGACGAACAAGTACCAGGTGTGGGAGGTCGTCGACCCGGAGAAGTGGGTGCCCGACGGCTACGTCGTCATCCGCGTGGACAGCCGGGGTGCGGGCACCTCGGAGGGCGTCATCGACATCTGGTCGCTGCGCGAGGCGCAGGACCTCGCGATCTGCGTCGACTGGGCCGGCGTGCAGCCGTGGTCCAACGGCAAGGTCGGCCTCAACGGGATCTCCTACTTCGCGGAGAACCAGTGGCAGACCGCGGCCCTGCAGCCGGAGCACCTGGCCGCCATCTGCACGTGGGAGGGAGCGGCCGACTTCTACCGCGACATGGCCCACCACGGCGGGATCTTCTGCAACGGGTTCACCAAGGCGTGGTCGGAGGCGCAGGTCTGGAGCGTCCAGAACGGCAAGGGCACCAACGGCTACCGCAGCCGGCTGACCGGTGACTGGGTCTCCGGGCCGGAGACGCTGACCCCCGAGCAGCTGGGCGCCAACCGGCGCGACTTCTACGAGGACTGCCTGGCCAACAAACTCGACACCGCCGAGTACTGGCAGTCGCGCATGCCCGACTGGAGCAAGGTCGAGACGCCGCTGCTCTCCTCGGCCAACTGGGGCGGCCAGGGGCTGCACCCGCGGGGCAACTTCGAGGGCTTCGTGCGCTCGGCCAGCTCGCAGAAGTGGCTGGAGGTGCACGGGCTCGAGCACTGGACGGAGTTCTACACCGACTACGGCGTGGCCCTGCAGAAGAAGTTCTTCGGACACTTCCTCAAGGGTGAGGACACCGGCTGGGCCGACCAGCCCCCGGTGCTGCTGCAGGTGCGGCACCCGGGAGAGCGCTTCGTGGAGCGGCGGGAGGACGAGTGGCCGCTGGCCCGCACCCGGTGGACCAAGTACCACCTCGACGCCCGGGACCTCACCCTCTCCACCGAGGCGCCCGAGGCCGCGGGCTCGGTCACCTACGCCGGGATGGGCGACGGCGCGACGTTCCTCCTGCCGCCCGTGCAGGAGGAGACCGAGATCACCGGCCCGCTGGCGGCCAAGCTGTTCGTCTCCTCGGCGACCGAGGACGCCGACCTCTTCCTCGTCGTCCGGGTCTTCGGGCCCGACCTCAAGGAGGTCGTCTTCCACGGGGCGCTGGACCCGCACACCCCGGTCGCCCAGGGCTGGCTGCGGGCCTCGCACCGCAAGCTCGACAAGGAGCTGTCCCTGCCCTACCGGCCGTACCACACGCACGACGAGATCGAGCCGCTCGCGCCCGGTGAGGTCTACGAGCTCGACGTCGAGATCTGGCCGACCTGCATCGTCGTCCCACCGGGGCACCGCATCGCGCTGACCGTGCGCGGCAAGGACTACGTCTACCCCGGCGACGTCAGCGACGAGGGCGAGAAGCTCGCCGGCGTGTGGAACGGCGTCGGTCCGTTCAAGCACGACGACCCCCGGGACCGTCCCGCGGAGGTCTTCGGTGGCGACGTCACCGTCCACACCGGCCCGGACCGGCAGTCGTACCTGCTGCTGCCGGTGATCCCCTCGACGTGACCGGTGCCGCGGCGGTCGCCCCGGGCGGCCGCCGCGGTCCGGCCCGCTGACCGTTCCCCGAGCACCCGGACGGAGGAGACGCCATGACCGCTCCCACCGAGGTCACCGGCGACCGGGTCCGCGACCTGGTGGCCGACCTGGTCGCCGCCGTCGGGCGCGAGCGGGTGCTCACCGACCGGGCGCAGCTGCGGACCTACGAGTGCGACGGGCTGGCCAACTTCCGCGTGACGCCGGCGGTGGTGGTGCTCGCCGAGACCCGGCAGCACGTGGTCGACACCGTGCGGCTGTGCGCGCGGGCGGGGATCCCGTTCGTCGCGCGCGGCTCCGGGACGGGCCTGTCCGGCGGCGCGCTGCCGGTCGCCGACGGCGTCCTGCTGGTGCTGTCCCGCCTGCGGGCCATCCGGTCGGTGGACCCCGACGACCAGCGGGCGGTCGTCGAGCCCGGCGTCATCAACCTGTGGGTGACCCGCGAAGCCGCGCCGCACTCGCTGGCGTACGCGCCGGACCCGTCCTCGCAGCAGGTGTGCTCGATCGGCGGCAACGTCGCGGAGAACTCCGGTGGCGCGCACTGCCTGAAGTACGGCTTCACGGTCAACCACGTGACCGGTGCCGAGGTGGTGCTGCCCGACGGGGAGGTCGTCCACCTGGGCGGCACCGCCCCCGAGCACCCCGGCTACGACCTGCTGGGCGTGTTCGTCGGCAGCGAGGGGACCCTCGGCGTGGCCACCGAGGTGACCCTCCGCCTGATCCGGGTGCCCGAGGCGGTGCAGACCATGCTCGTGGCCTTCTCCAGCGTCGAGGACGCCGGCGGCGCGGTCAGCGACATCGTCGCCGCCGGGATCGTCCCGGCCGCGGTGGAGATGATGGACGCGCTCGCCATCGAGGCCGCCGAGGCCGCCGTCCACTGCGGGTACCCGCCCGGGGCGGTGGCGGTGCTGGTCATCGAGCTCGACGGGCCGCGGGTGGAGGTGGAGGCGCAGTTCCGCCAGGTCGAGTCCATCGTGCGGGCCCACCACTCCTTCGAGACCCGCATCGCCGCGGACGACGCCGAGCGTGCGCTGATGTGGCGGGGCCGCAAGTCCGCGTTCGCCGCCGTGGGGCGGATCAGCCCCGCCTACTTCGTCCAGGACGGCGTCATCCCGCGGACCCGGCTGCCCCAGGTGCTCGAGCGGATCGACCGGCTGGCCGACGAGGCCGGGCTGCGGGTCGCCAACGTCTTCCACGCCGGGGACGGCAACCTGCACCCCCTCGTGCTCTTCGACGACCGCGTCGAGGGGCAGGCGCACGACGCCGAGGAGCTGGCCGGCGCCATCCTCGACCTCTGCGTGGCCGAGGGCGGCTCGATCACCGGGGAGCACGGCGTCGGCCACGAGAAGCGGATGAAGATGTCCGTGCAGTTCAGCCCCGAGGACCTCGACACGATGCAGCGGGTGCGCTGCGCCTTCGACCCCGACGGCCTGGCCAACCCGGGCAAGGTCTTCCCGACGCCCCGGCTGTGCGGCGAGCGGCCGGGGGTCCGCACGGGGGAGCACCCGGTGCAGGCCGCGGGACTGGGGGAGGTCTTCTGATGCCCCCGGTGGTGACCGGCGCCCGGCGTCCGGGGACCGCCGACGACGCGGTCGCGGGCGTCGTCCCGGCGGAGGTGGCCCGCCCGTCCTCGGTCGCCGAGGTGGTCGAGGTCCTCCGGGACGCCGCCGCGCGCGGCCGTTCGGTCGTGCCCGTCGGCGCGGGCACCAAGACGTCGTGGGCGGCGCCCCCCACCTCCTGCGACGTGCTCCTCGACACCACCGGCCTGGACCGGGTCGTGGAGCACGCACCCGGCGACCTGGTGGTCGTCGCGCAGGCGGGGGTGCGGCTGCCGCTGCTGCAGGCGCGGCTGGCCGAGGCCGGCCAGTTCCTCGCCCTCGACGCCCCCGAGCAGGGCGCGACGCTCGGCGGGGTGGTCAGCGCGAACGCCTCCGGTCCCCGCCGGCTGCGCTACGGCACCGTGCGCGACCTGCTCATCGGCATCACCGTGGTGCTCGCCGACGGCACCGTCGCCACCGCGGGCGGCAAGGTGGTCAAGAACGTCGCGGGCTACGACCTCGGCAAGCTCTACACCGGCGCGCACGGCTCCCTGGGCGTCGTGGTGTCGACGACCTGGCGGCTGCACCCGGTGCCCCCGGCCCGGCGGGTCGTCGTCCGGCCGCTCGGGGACGCACGGGAGGCCGGCGACCTGGCCCGGCGGCTGGCCGCCTCGCCGCTGACCCCGACCGCGGTGGAGTTCGAGGCGGCCGCCGGGGGCGCGGGCCGGCTCGTCGTCCTGTTCGAGGCGATCCCCGAGTCCGTGGAGGTCCAGGCCCGCGCCGCGGTCGAGCTGCTCGGCGGGGGAGAGGAGCACCACTCCCCGGGTGAGGGCTTCGGCCGGCGCCCCGGCCGGGAGGCCGACCTGCGCCTGCGGGTGGCCTTCGCCCCCTCCGCGCTCACTGCCGTGCTGGACCTGCTGCCCGAGGGGACGGCGGTCACCGCGTCGGCCTGCACCGGGGTCGCCTACGCCGCCCTCCCCGCCGCGGGGGCCGTCGACGCGCTGGCGCGGCTGCGGCAGGGCCTGCGCCCGCACGACGGCACGGCGGTGGTGATCTCGGCACCCCCGGCCCTGCGCGCGGAGGTGGACCACTGGGGCCCGGTGGGCGACGCCCTGGGCCTCATGCGCCGGGTCAAGGACTCGTTCGACCCCGAGCGACGGATGTCGCCGGGCCGCTTCGTCGGAGGGCTGTAGATGCGCTGGCGCAGGAGGGGGCGGGGCAGCGGGCCGGCCGCCACGGCCTCGGTGGCGGACCTGCCGCCGGGAGCCGCCACGGGCCGGGTCCGCGCGGCCGACCAGGCCTCCGCCGAGGTGGTGGGGGCCCGCCGGCCCCTCGACATCGGGCAGGGCGGCCCGGTCGCGGCCAGCGCGGCCGCGGCGACGGTGGGAACGGCCCCGGCGCCGGTCGCCCTCGGGATCCCGGCCGTCCCCCGGGGCCTGCTGCCGGCCTTCGACGACCACCACCCGCCGGACGCCGACCTGGCAGGGGACTGCGTCCACTGCGGCTTCTGCCTGCCGACCTGCCCCACCTACGTGCTCTGGGGCGAGGAGATGGACAGCCCGCGCGGGCGGATCGACCTCATGAAGCAGGGCCTGGCCGGCGACCCCCTGGAGGACTCGGCGATCCGCCACCTCGACCAGTGCCTGGGCTGCATGGCCTGCGTGACCGCCTGCCCCTCCGGCGTCCAGTACGACAAGCTCATCGAGGCCACCCGCGCGCAGCTGGACCGGCGCGCCGAGCGACCGCTCCGGGACCGGGCGATCCGCGGCGCCATCTACGCGCTGTTCCCCCACCCCCGCCGGCTGCGCGTGGTCCGCGGGCCGCTGCGGCTCTACCAGGCCTCTCGCCTGGGCGCGCTGGCCGCCCGCACCGGGCTGCTGTCCCGGCTGCCCGCGCCGCTGCAGGCCATGGAGTCCCTCGCGCCGCGGCTGGGCCGGCTGCACCGGCTCCCGGAGCGGACGCCCGCGGTCGGGCCGCGGCGCCGCACGGTCGGCCTGCTGACCGGCTGCGTGCAGGGGACGTTCTTCCCCGACGTCAACGCGGCGACGGTGCGGGTGCTCGCCGCCGAGGGGTGCGAGGTCGTCGTCCCGCGCGGGCAGGGCTGCTGCGGCGCCCTGTCGGCGCACGGCGGCCGCGAGGAGCAGGCGCTGCGTTTCGCCCGCTCGCTCATCGCGACCTTCGAGGACGCCGGCGTGGACACCGTCGTGGTGAACGCGGCCGGCTGCGGGTCCAACCTCAAGGAGTACGCCCACCAGTTGCGCGACGACCCCGCCTGGGCCGCCCGGGCCGAGGCGCTCGCGGCGCGGGTGCGCGACCTGACCGAGCTGCTCGACGAGCTGGGCCCGCGTGCGCCGCGGCACCCGCTCCCGGTCACCGTCGCCTACCAGGACGCCTGCCACCTCGCCCACGCCCAGGGGGTCCGCGACCAGCCGCGCCGGCTGCTCCGCGGGATCCCCGGTGTCGAGCTGCGGGAACTGCCCGAGGCGGAGATCTGCTGCGGCAGCGCCGGGGTCTACAACCTGCTGCACCCCGAGCCCGCCCGGGAGCTGGGCGAGCGCAAGGCCGCCGCCGTCCGCAGCACCGGGGCCGCGCTCATGGTGACCGGGAACCCCGGGTGCTGGATGCAGGTCGCCACCACCATGGCGCGCACCGGGGAACGCCTGCCGGTCGCCCACACCGTCCAGGTGCTCGACGCCGCCATCCGCGGCGTGCCCGCCGACCGGTTCCTCGCCGCCGCGCTCGACGGCCCCGGCACGGCGCTGCCCCGACCTGACCGCGGCCCCCGCCGGGGCCCGCGCCACCGCACTGTCGACGACGACGGAGAGGCCCGCACATGAGCGACGCAGACCGGATCGGCTGGGGGATCGTCGGCCTCGGCCGGATCGCCGACACCGAGATCGCCCCGGCCGTGGCCACCGCGGACAACAGCACGCTGGCCGGGGTGGTCAGCCGCGACGCGGGCCGGGCCCGCGAGTTCGCGGACCGGCACGGCGCCGCGTCGGCCTACGACGACTACGCCGCCCTGCTGGCCGACCCGGCCGTCGACGCCGTCTACATCGCCACCCCCAACGGCCTGCACGCCGAACAGGTGGTCGCGGCCGCGGCGGCCGGCAAGCACGTGCTGTGCGACAAGCCCCTGGCGACGACGGTGGCCGACGCCGAGCGGGCGGTGACCGCCTGCCGGGAGGCCGGCGTCGGCCTCGGCACCACCTTCCAGACCCGGCGCCACGAGGGGATGCGCGACCTCCGGGAACTGCTGGCCGGCGGGGAGATCGGGCCGGTCCGCCTGGCGCAGCTGCAGCTGGGGCCCGGGCGGATGCTGCCCAAGAGCTGGCGCACCGACCCCTCCCTGGCCGGCGCCGGGGTGATGAACAACTTCGGCGTGCACGCCTACGACCTGCTGCGCTACCTGCTCGACGCGGAGGTGGTGGAGGCCACGGCCGTGGTCGACGTGGAGCCGGGCTACTCCGTCGACACGCTGGCCCTCGCCGTGCTGCGGTTCGACAACGGCGCCCTGGCCTACGTCAACGCCAACCAGTCGCTGCCCAACCCGCAGCTGGACCTCTCGGTCCACGGCACGGAGGGCACGGTGCTCGGGCGCAACGTCACCCGGCCGAACCTGACCGGCACCGTCACGGTGATCGGCCGCACCGACACCACCGAGCGCACCGTCTCCACCAGCGGTGCCTTCCTCGCCACGGTGCAGGCCTTCGCCGACGCCGTCCTCCGCGGGGAGGACCCCAGCCCGTCGGGCGTGGACGGGTTGCGCAGCGTCGAGCTCATCGAGGCACTGACCCGCTCCGCGCAGGAGCGCCGGACCGTCGCGCTGGGCCGGTGAGCCCCGGGGCGCGGCCGGCGCCGGCGCTGGCCGAGCTGGTGGCGATCCCGACGCCGGGGACGCCGCTGGACGGCCTGTTCTACGAGCCTCCCGGCCGCTCCCCGCGGACGGCCGCGATGCTCATGCACGGCAACGGCATGAACTTCTACTACGGCGCCTCGGGGTTCCTGCCGCCGTACCTGACCGGCACCGGGCTGGCGGTGCTGGCCTACAACCGGCACGGCCACGACACCGTGAGCGCCCGCACGCGGGTCGCGGAGGGCAACGCCTACCAGACGACGGCACAGGCGATCGAGGACAACGAGCGCGCGGCCAGGTGGCTGGCCGACCGCGGGTACCCGGCCCCGGTCGTGATCGGCCACAGCAACGGCGGGATGCTCGCGGCCGAGCACGTGGTCCACCACCCGGAGACGCCGGCCCTGGTCCTGCTCTCGGCGCACCTGGGCGGTACGGAGATGCTCCGGCGCGGCTCGGCCCTCGGCCTGCTGGCCGGTGACCGGCTCCCGGAACTGACCCGGCAGGCGTACGACCTGGTGGCGGCCGGCCGGCCCGACGAGCTGCTGCTGCTGCCGGGCTGGTTCTACGTGGTCACGGCGGGCTCCTTCGTGGACCTGGCGGAGAACCTCCCCGTCCTCCTGGACAACGCGCCGAAGATCACCTGCCCGGTCCTCTACGTGCGGGGCGACCAGGAGGACCCGGGGATGTACCCGGCCGAACGGTTCGCCGAGGTGGCGGGCGGGCCGGTCGACGTGCGCATCCTGGCCGACTGCGACCACTTCTACACCGGGCACGAGGCCGCGGTCGGCGAACTGGTCGCCGGCTGGCTCGACGAGGTCCTCGGGTGAGCCGCCCCGCGTGGACCACGGCCCGGAGGCCGCCCACGGAGGCGACCTTCCGCCTCCGCGTGAACGGCCGGGAGGCGGAGGTGACCTGCCGCGGGGACGCGCCGCTGCTCTACCTCCTCCGCAACGACCTCGGCCTCCGCGGCTCCCGGTTCGGCTGCGGGCTGGCCCAGTGCGGCGCCTGCATGGTCCTGCTCGACGGGCACCCGACGCCCTCCTGCGACCTCCCGGTGGAGGCCGCCCAGGGACACGACGTCGTCACCGTCGAGGGGCTGGCCGGCGACCCGGTCATGCAGGCCCTGCAGCGGTCCTTCCTGGACCTGCAGGCGGCCCAGTGCGGGTACTGCAGCTCCGGCATCCTCGTCTCCGCGTGCGCCCTCCTCCGGGCCGAGGCGGCTCCGCCCCGGCCGGCGGTCGCAGGGGCGCTGGAGCGGAACCTGTGCCGCTGCGGCAGCCACGGTCGGGTCCTCCGGGCGGTGGAGCAGGCCGCCACCGCGCTCGCCGACGACCGGCCCGCCGCCGGCTCCGCGTCCTCCACCGACGACCACGGACGGGGCGAGCCATGACCGACGACACCACCGGCGGGCCCTTCCGGTTGGAGGAGGCGACGATCGAGGACCTCCACCGGGCTCTCCGTGCCGGGGAGACCACCTGCGTCGAGGTCGTGCAGCACTACATCGACCGGGCCCGCGCCTACAACGGCGTCGCCAGCCGGCTCGTGACCGCGGACGGCGCCCCGGTGCCCCCCGCTCCCGGCACCGTGCGGGCCGGGGCCCCGCTGCAGTTCCCCACGGAGACCGTCGCGGCCGCGACGATCCTGCCGGACCTGGAGGAGTACGCGGGGCCGCCGCTGGAGTTCGGCCGGATGGAGGCCACCGCCTCCGACCCGGAGGTGCAGCAGCAGTTCGGGATGATCGTCGGGATCCCCGACGGCGGCCAGCTCAACGCGCTGGCCACCCTGAACATCCGGGGCGAGCGCTCGGTCACCTGCCGGGGCGACTTCGACCGCCACCCCGACGACGGGCCGCTGCCCCCGGACGCGCCGGCGGTGTGCGAGCTGTTCCGCCGGCAGCCCGACGCGCTCGAGCAGGCCGCCGCGCTCGACGCCGCGTACGGCCGCGACCCCGACCTCGAGGCGATGCCGGTGTACGGGGTCGTCTTCTCCTTCAAGGACCCCTTCGACACCGCGGACATGCGCACGACCGGCGGCGCCGACGCCCGGTTCGACATCGACTTCCCGGCGCGCGACCACGCGCTGGTCGCCCAGCTGCGCGCGAAGGGCGCGATCATCTACGCCAAGGCGGTCTGCACGGAGTACAACGGCCGGGTCGGCGACCCGGGCGGCCGCCACCGGCCCGACGCCGTCCTGCCCTCCACCCTCGGCTACCAGCGCAGCACCTGGGCCGGGAACCCGGCCAACCCCTACGACACCACGCGGTCGGCGTCGCTGGGCTCGAGCTCCGGGTCGGGCGTCTCGGTCAGCGCCAACCTCGTCATGTGCAGCCTGGGTGAGGAGACCCGGGCGTCGTGCCGGGGCCCGGCCAACCACAACGCCGTCGCGCTGGTCCTCCCGCACAAGGCGATGCTGGGCTTCGACGGCGGGGCCATCGGCGCCGACATCCACGTCGACCGGACCGGGGTCCTCGCGCGGACGCTGCACGACGCGGCCCGGGTCCTCGACGCGCTGCGCGACCCCGTCGAGGGCTACTACGACCCCCGCGACCCCCACACCACCGTGCCGCGCTCCAGCGTGCTGCCCGCCTACGCCCCGCACGCCCGGCGCACCGGGGAGGCCGGGGCGCTGCGCGGCACGCGGATCGGCGTCGTCCGCGAGTCCATGCTCACCCGCCCGGACGCCCCCGCCTCCTCGGTGATCCCCCCGCGAGCGGCCGCGGAGATCGCGGAGGTCCTCGGCCGGCACCTCGGGGCCACCCTCGTCGAGTCCGCCGACCCGCTGTGGCCGCCGGACCCCGGCGTGGAGCCGATGGGAACCGACTTCCGGCGGGCGCTGGCCCGGCTGGTGCCGGTCTTCCTGCCGGACCTGCTGTTCCGCCTGCGTCCCGACGGGCAGCCGCTGTTCCCGGACGTCGCGGCCGCCGTCGTCCCGACGGAGTTCATGCCCGGCCGGGTGTGCGGGACCGGCAGCATGCAGCCGGTCGACTACCTGGTCGAGCTGGCCGACGAGCGCATCGCCGCGCCGGCGAACCTGGACCTCGCCACGGTCCAGGACCAGGAGCTGGCGATGGCCTTCCGCTTCCACATCCCCCAGTACCTGACCCGCCGCGCGGCCGACTGGAGCGCACGGGGCCACACCGAGTCCCTGGTGGACTTCGCCACGCTCAACGCCCGCTCGAAGTTCTGGGGCGACGACCAGCGGGCCTGGTGGCGCAACTGGGAGGAGGTGACCGACGTGCGCAACCCGCTCGACCAGCGGCAGGGCATCCCCGAGCGGGTCATGCTCCGCGAGCTGCTGCGGCGGGT
Source organism: Geodermatophilus sp. SYSU D01105 (assembly GCF_054050095.1). Classification (NCBI taxonomy): domain Bacteria; kingdom Bacillati; phylum Actinomycetota; class Actinomycetes; order Geodermatophilales; family Geodermatophilaceae; genus Geodermatophilus; species Geodermatophilus sp. SYSU D01105. Next base: position 56,137 of record NZ_JBJGYR010000023.1, on the reverse strand, counting down.
GGACATGATGGTCCTGCTCGAGAACCACCTCGACGTCCTCGTCCGGCTGCACACCCCGCTGCCCCCGGGGAGGATCGGCTCGGCCATCGAGCCGGGCACCCCGCAGAACCTCCGGCCGGAGTCCTTCTCCGGGCCCAACGCCGGGCTGACCGAGGTCCTGGTCCCGGCGGGCTACGTCCGGACCGTCCACGACCCGGTGTTCACGCTCAGCGCCGACCGCACCGAGTACGTGCCGACGGAGTCCGACCGGGCGAGCACCGTGCCGGAGCCGGGGTTGCCGTTCTCGCTCGTCTTCCGCGCCGAGCCCGGCCGGGAGGACGTCGTCCTGCAGGTCGCCTCGGCCTACGAGGCGGCCTCGTGCCGCCGGGTCCCGCCGCCGGCGTTCGGCCCCCTGCCGGGCCGGGGCGGCGCGTCGTGAGCGGCCCGGCGGCGCCGTCCCCCGTGGCCACGGTGCCCGATCCGCCCGGGCCGAGCCTGCGCGCGAACCCCCTCCTGTCCTCGTGGCTGGAGTTCCCGGCCGACGGCGGTGTGCTGCTGCGGGTCGGGAAGGTGGAGCTGGGGCAGGGGGTCCTCACGGCGCTGGTGCAGATCGCCGCCGAGGAGCTCGACGTCGACCCGGCGCGGGTCGTCGTGGCGCCCGCGGCCACCGACCGCGGCCCCGACGAGGGGCTGACCGCCGGGAGCCGGTCGGTCATGGACTCGGGGACCGCGGTCCGGGCCGTCTGCGCCGAGGTCCGGGCCTGCGCGCTGGACGCCGCGTCGGCCCGCACCGGCATCCCGGCCGAGCGGCTGACGGTGGTCGACGGGCAGGTGCGCGACGACGCGGGGCGCCGCTGCGGGACCTACGCCGACCTGCTGGACCGGGCCGCCCTCGACGTCCCGGTGTCCGGCACGGCGCCGGTCAAGGACCCGGCCCGGCACACCGTCGTCGGCCGCCCGCTGCCGCGGGTCGACCTGCCACCGAAGCTGACCGGGGCCGCCGTGTTCGTGCACGACCTGGCCCTGCCCGGCCAGCTCCGCGGCCGCGTCGTGCGGCCGCCCACGGCCTCGGCGCGGCTGGTCGCGTGCGACGACGGGCCGGTGCGGGAGCTGCCCGCGGTGGTCGCGGTCGTCCGGGAGGGCGACTTCCTCGGCGTCGTGGCGACCCGGGAGGAGGAGGCGGTGCGCGCGGCCGAGCTGCTGCGGACCGGCGCCCGCTGGGCCGACCGCGACGGCCGGGCCGGGTGGCTGCCGGGCGAGCTGGTGGGGCAGGAGGCCGAGTGCACCGAGGTGGCGCGGCGGCGCGACCCCGCGGCCGGCGACCGGGTCGTCGCCCGGGTGCGGGCCACCTACACCCGCCCGTACGTCGCGCACGCCTCGATCGGCCCGGGCTGCGCCGTCGCCCGCTGGGACGGCGACCGGCTGGAGGTCTGGTGCGCCAGCCAGGGCATCCACCCCCTGCGGCGGGCGCTGGCCGCCGCGCTGGGCGTGGACCCGGGCGGCGTCGTCGTCCGGCACGTCGAGGGCTCGGGCTGCTACGGGCACAACAGCGCCGACGACGTCGCCTGCGACGCGGCGCTGCTCGCCCGGGCCGTGCCGGGCCGGCCGGTCCAGGTCGTGTGGTCGCGCGAGGACGAGTTCGCCTGGGAGCCCTACGGGCCGGCCATGGCGGTGGCGGTCGAGGCCGGCGTGGACGAGCGTGGCGACCTGGTGACCTGGACCTCCGGCACCTGGGGCAACGGGCACCTCAGCCGGCCGGGCACCGACGGCCGCCCGGGGCTGCTCGGCGCCCGACTCGCCGCCGGGGCGACGGCCGACCCGGCCGCGGACCCGTCGCTGGCCACCGGCGGGGGCAACGCCCGCGACGCCGTCCCCGAGTACCGCGTCGCCGACCTCGAGGTCCGCGCCCACCGCGTGCTGGAGACGCCGCTGCGGACCTCGGCGCTGCGGGGGCTGGGCGCCACCGTGAACGTCTTCGCGATCGAGTCGGCCGTGGACGAGCTGGCGGCCCGGACCGGGGCCGACCCGCTGGAGTACCGGGTGCGGCAGCTGGCCGACGAGCGCGCCCGCGCCGTCCTCCGGGCGGTCGCCGAGCGGTCGGGGTGGGCCGGCCGGCAGCCGGCGGAGTCGGTCGGGTGGGGGGTGGGCTACTCCCGCTACAAGGGCGTCTGCGGCTACTGCGCGGTGGTCGCGCGGGTCGAGGCGGTCAGCGAGCTGCGGGTGACCGACCTGTGGGTCGCCGTGGACGCCGGGCAGGTGGTCAACCCCGACGGGCTGGCCAACCAGCTGGAGGGCGGCGCGATCCAGGCGACCAGCTGGGCGCTGCTCGAGCAGGTGTCCGTCGACGACCGGACGGTCACCAGCCGGGACTGGGACGGGTACCCGGTCCTGCGCTTCCCGGACGTGCCCCGGGTGCACGTGACGCTGCTGGACCGGCCGGACGAGCCGCCGCTCGGCGCCGGCGAGGTGACCGGGGGACCGGTGACCGCCGCCCTGGCCAACGCCCTCGCCGACGCGGTCGGCGTCCGCGTCCGCGAGCTGCCGCTGACCCCGGAGCGGATCACCGCCGCCATCCTGGCCGGCTGACCGGCGCGGCTCGCTCAGCCGGCGGCGAGCAGCACCACGCCGGCGGTCGCCGTCGCCAGGCCGGCCTGCTGGCCGGCGCCCAGCCGCTCCCGCAGCAGGACGACGGCCAGCGCCACCGTCACCAGCGGGGACAGGGTCGCCAGCACCGACACGACGCTCACCAGGCCCGCCGAGGTGGCCGCCGCGAACGCGGTGACCCCGCCGAGGATCAGCAGCCCGTTGAGCGTGACCAGCGGCAGCGCCGAGCGGGCCAGCCGCAGCGGCGACCGGCGGGCCAGCGGCACCAGGACGACGGTGGTCAGCAGCATCGCCCGGCTGGTCAGCACCGCCCACATCCCGCCGGCCGCGCTCGTGCCGCCGAGGGCCACCGCCTCGGCGAACAGGCTCAGGAACACGCCGTAGAGCAGCGCCCACGCCGCGGCCAGCCACAACCCCCGGGCGCGCCGTCCGCCGGGCGGGTCCGCACCCGAGCCGCCGGACTGACCGGCCGCGACCAGCACGACCCCCAGGAGGGCGAGGGGGATGCCGGCCAGCTGCCACACCTGCGGTCGCTCCCCGAGGGCGAGGGCGACCACGACGGGCACCGCACCCCCGGAGGCGCCGATCGGTGCCATCACCGACAGCCGCAGGTGCTGCGCGCACTCGAACATCGACAGCAGCGCCAGCCCGTTGGCCACCCCGGCCAGCAGCCCGAACACCAGCGCGCCGGCCGACGGCGCCGGCGCGCGCAGCAGGGCGACGACGAGGCCGGCCGCGACGACGGCGGAGACCTGGCCCGCGGCCAGCACCGCGCCCGGGTCGTACCGGCGGCCGAGGACCGGCCCCAGGTAGGCCGCCGTCCCGAACAGCAGGGCGGTCAGCAGCCCGAGCAGGACGGCGGTCAGGCCGGCCAGCCCAGCCAGCGCAGCACGCTGCTCCCCATGACCGCCTCGACGTCGGAGCCGGACAGGAAGTCCAGGTCCTCGCGGAACAGCCGGACCAGGTCGGCGTAGGAGCCCCGCAGCCGCGACAGGTCCGACCCCCAGAACAGCCGCTCGGGCCCGTAGGCGTCGAAGAGCCGCCGCAGGTGCGGGTGCATCGCCGGCCAGGGGTAGGACTCGGTGCTGTAGCAGGGGACGGCGGTGACCTTCACCGAGACGTTGGGCAGCCCCGCCAGGCCGGCGAGCTCCGCGATCTCCGGCGCGGCGGCCGCGTCGGTGGCCGAGCCGGTCAGGCCGAGGTGGTCCACGGCCAGCCGCAGCCCCGGCCGGCGCCGCGCCAGGTCGCCGAGCTCGCGCAGCTGACCGGAGGCCAGCAGCATCACCGGGACGTCCTCGGCCTCGGCGAACTCCCAGAGCCACTCCGCGCCGGGGTCGTCCACGCGGCCGGCGTCCGCGGGCAGGAACACCAGCCGGACGCCGGCGACGACCGGGTCGCGCAGCAGCTCGCGCACCGGACCGGGGTCGCCGGTGCGCAGGTCGACGCGGGCCATGACGCGGAAGGCGTCGGGCGCCTCGGTCGCGCAGGCCACCGCGTAGTCGTTGCGGTACCCCTCGAAGAACGGGGGGACGAGGACGGCGCGGTCGACCCCGGCCTCACCCATCTCCCGCAGCAGGGCCGGGCCGCTGATCGGCTCGGCGCGGTGCATGGCCGTGGCCCGCTCCGCGCCCCCGGGCGGCCACGGCCGGTCGGGGGCCTCGGGCAGCCACACGTGGACCTGGGCGTCGACGACGGGCGCGGGCACGGTCACCACCCCCGGACCACGGGGAGGACCTCGGCCGCCAGCAGGTCGAGCGAGGACATGATCTGCTCGTGCGGCAGGCCGCCCATGTGCAGGAACAGCATCACCCGCTCGACGCCGAGCTCCCGGATCTCGCGCAGCCGGGAGAGGACCGTGTCGGGGCTGCCGAACAGCGCGCTGTCACGCAGGTCGGCGTCCAGGTCGAAGGGGCTGCGCCCGCCCGGGTCGCTGCCCGCCTGCGCGCGCCGGAGCTTGTCGGCGTAGCCCAGGAAGTCCTTGTACGGGCCCTCCGCCTCGGCCCACGCCTGCTCGTCGGTGGGGGCCACGTGCGTGGCCCGGGCCAGGTACACCCGGCCGTCCTCGAGCCCGGCGCCGACCCCGGCCAGCGCCTCGGCCCAGCGCTTCACCTGGCCGGCGGTGACCGTCAGGGACGTGCCCTGCGGGAGCAGGACGCCCCACCCGTTGGCCGCGCACTGGGCCAGGCCGTCGGGGCTGTCGGTGGCCATCCACAGCGGCGGGTGCGGCTGCTGCACGGGCCGCGGCTGGGGGGAGGCGTCCTCGAAGGACCAGTACCGCCCGGAGTAGGAGAGCGGCCCGTCGGCGGCCCACACCCGCTGGAGGACGTCGAGGGCCTCGGCGAAGCGGTCGTGCTTCTCGGCGATGTCCACCCCGTAGCCGCGGAACTCCCCGGGCTGGTAGCCGCGCCCGATGCCGAGGTCGAGCCGGCCGCCGCTGAGCTGGTCGACCGTCGCGGCCGACTCGGCGAAGCGCAGCGGGTGGTGGAGCGGGAGCACCGACACCGCCGTCCCCAGCCGCACCGAGCTGGTGCGGGCGGCGAGGTGGCCGAGCACGGTGAGGCTGTCGGACACGATGCCGTGCCGGCTGAAGTGGTGCTCGGTCAGCCACACCGAGTCGAAGCCCACCGCGTCGGCGTGGCAGGCCTGGGTGAGGGCCTGCTCGTACCGCTCGCGCTGGTCGCTGCCCTCGGGCCACTGGATGGAGTGGAACAGGCCGATCTGCATGCGGCACCGCCTTCGACGGGGGAGGTCGGGACGGCGCGCCCCGGCCGCACCCACGCGCATGCAACCGCACGCTGCCGCCGCTGTGGTTGTGCGGCCCCACAAGTCGCACCGCCGCGATCATGTGCCCGTCCATGAGACGTGCGTCACGTCTCGACTCGTAGGGTTCGCCCACCCTGTCGACGGCGAGAGGTGGGTGCCATGCGGGCTAGGGCCGGACTGGTGGCGGGGGTGGCGCTCCTGGTCGCCGCCTGCGGCGGAACGGTGGCCGGGGGCGACGGTGGCGGCGGGGGAGGCGGGGGCGGCTCGACCGAGCCGGTCCGCATCGGCGTCATCACCGGGCTGACCGGCGCCTACGTGCAGCTGGGCGAGGAGCAGCGCAACGGCGCGGAGCTGGCGGTGGAGCAGCTCGGCGGGCAGATCGGCGACCGGCCGATCGAGCTCGTCGTCCGCGACGACCAGCTCAAGCCCGACGTGGCCCTGCGCGAGGCCCAGGCCCTGGTCCAGGAGGAGCAGGTCGACTTCCTCACCGGCTGCGTCTCGGCGGCCACGACGCTGGCGATGAACCAGATCGCCGCGCAGGCCGGCGTCCCCTACCTCGGCGCGTGCCAGACCGAGCAGCTCAACCGGCCGCCGAACTTCGACCCGGCGATCACCTACCACCTCGCGCCGGTCCCGTCGCAGACGACCAACGCCGCGGCGCCGTTCATCTGCAGCGAGCTGGGCCAGAGCGTCTTCCTGCTGCTGCCGGACTACGCGTTCGGCTACGAGCAGGAGGCCGGCTACAAGAACGCGATCGCCGAGCAGCAGGGCTGCTCGGTGGCCGGCACGGCGTACTTCCCGCTGGGCACCACCGACTTCAACCCCTACATCCCGACGATCGAGGGCTCCGGCGCCCAGGTGCTGGTGTTCGGCGGCGTGGGCCGCGACCAGGTCAGCTTCCTGCGCCAGGCCGACCAGTTCGGCCTGACCGACCGGTTCAAGACCTTCTTCACCCTCGAGGACCTCAGCTTCGACCAGGAGCTCGGGTTCGACCTGATCGACAACACCTGGGCGATGGCGGCCTTCTACTGGAACGTCGACGACCAGGGCGTGCGGGAGTACGTCGACGCGTACCGGGAGGCCTACGGCGCGGTGCCGGGTGGCTACGGCGTCTACACCTACAACGCGGTGAACCTCATCGCCCAGCAGGTCGAGCAGGGCAACGACACCCCCGAGGCCTTCCGCCAGGGGATGGAGGGCGTCGAGGTCTCCCTCGGTCAGGGCGACATGACCATCCGGGCGTGCGACCACCAGGCGCTGATCCCGATCTACATCCTCGAGGGCCTGGCCGCCGACGAGGCGGAGAGCCGCGGCGGGGACGCCCAGTTCGGCTACCGCGAGGTCGTGGCGACCGCGCCCGGGACCGAGGAGTACGCCCCCACCTGCGACGAGGTGAAGACCGAGTTCCAGCGCGTGGGCTGACCGGCCGGCCGCGACAGCCACGGGGCCGGCCCGTCCCGACGGCACCCACCAGGAAGGAGGCGCATGGACCAGTTGCTCTCCCAGCTCGTGCTGGGACTCGTCAGCGGCGCGCTGCTCGTGCTGCTCGCGCTCGGCCTGAACCTGATCTTCGGGCTGCTGGAGTTCATCAACTTCGCCCACGGCGCGCTGTACATGGTGGGCGCCTACGTCACCTCGTACCTGGCGGCGGCGACCGGGAGCATCTGGCCGGCGCTGCTCCTGGTGCCCCTCGTGATGGCCGCGCTGGGTGCGGTGCTGGAGCGGACGATCATCAAGCCGATGTACGGGCGCGACCAGGTCGACGCCCTGCTGCTCACCTTCGGCCTGACCTACATCCTCATCGAGGGCGTGCGGCTGGTCGCCGGCTCCGGTGGCCGCCGCGTCCCGTCGCCGGGCCTGCTGGACTTCCAGGTCCCCCTGGGGTTCGGCCGGCCCATCCCGGCCTACCTGCTGTTCGTCGTGGTCGTCGTCGGCCTGGTCGTCGCCGGGCTGTGGCTGTTCCTGCAGCGCACCAACGTCGGCCTGGTCGTGCGGGCGGGCATCCGCGACCACGTGATGATCCGGGCGCTGGGTGTGCGGTTCGACCGCTACCGCACGCTGGTGTTCGCCCTCGGTGTGGCGGTGGCCGGCATCGCCGGCGTCCTCACCGGGCCGATCACCGGCGTCTACCCGGAGATGGGCGCCGACATCCTCATCCTCGCGTTCGTGGTCGTCGTGGTCGGCGGCATGGGCAGCTTCTGGGGCGCCGTCGTCGCCGGGCTGCTGATCGGCGTCCTGGTCTCCGTGACCACCCTCTACGCGAGCATCTACGCCGGGATCGTGCCCTTCGTGCTGATGATCCTGGTGATGACGTTCCGACCGCGCGGCCTGCTGGGGGCGACATGACCGACCTGCGGACGTCCGCCTCGGACGGAACCCCGGAGACGGGGGCGGCGGCGGTCACCCTCGCCCGCGCCAGCGGCAGGGGACCGGCGCGCTGGACCTGGGGGCAGCTGGTGCTGCTCGTGGTCCTCGCGGTGGTCGTCATGTTCACCGTCCCGAACCCGAGCCTGGCCATCGGCATGCTCGTGTACGGCCTGTGGGCCGCGGGGCTGAACCTGCTGGTCGGCTACGGCGGCCTGGTGTCCTTCGGCCACGCGCTGCCCTTCGCCTGGGGCGGCTACGCGGCGGGGCTGGTGCTCCTGCACGTGAGCACCAGTGCGTGGGTCGCCATGCTGGTCTCGGCGCTGAGCATGGCGGTGCTCTCCCTGCTCGTCGGGGCGGTGTGCCTGCGCCGGTCCGAGGTGTACTTCTCGATGCTCACGCTGGCCTTCGCCCAGCTCGGCTTCTTCATCGCGCTGCAGTGGGACAGCGTCACCCGGGGGGACGACGGGCTGTCGGGGATCCCCGTCTCGACGCTGTGGCTGCCGGGCGCCAGCATCGAGCTCAACGCGCTGCGCGACCCGCTCACGTTCTTCGTGTTCACCGCGGTGGTCGTGCTGGTCGTCTTCGCCGCGCTGATCCTCTACACCGAGTCACCGATGGGCCGCGTGCTGCAGGCGATCCGGGAGAACGAGGAGCGGGCCCGCGGGTGCGGCTACAACACCCGCCTGGTCCAGCTGGTCACCTTCGTCGTCGCCGGCACGGTCGCCGGGCTGGCCGGTGGCCTGTTCGCGATGCTGAACAACTTCGTCGGCCTGCAGCCGTACTGGCTGCTGTCGGGCGTGGTGCTGATCATGGTGATCCTCGGCGGCCGGGCGTCGCTGTTCGGGCCGTTCCTCGGGGCGGTCGTCTACCTGCTCCTGGAGAGCAGCCTGAGCCGCACGTTCGCCTCCTGGCAGCTGATCGTCGGCGCGATCTTCGTCCTGTGCGTCCTGGCCTTCCCGCAGGGGCTGTGGGGGCTGGTCACGCAGACGCTGCCCGGGTTGTTCCGGCGGGGACGGAGGGCGGCCCGGTGAGCCGGCCGACGAGTGACCTGGTGCTGCAGGCCGAGGGGCTGGACCGCTCCTTCGGCGGCATCCACGCGGTGGACGACGTCTCCCTCGAGGTCCCCGAGGGCAGCCTGCACGCGATCATCGGCCCGAACGGCTCGGGCAAGACGACGCTGTTCAACCTGCTCACCGGGCACACCCGGCCCAGCGCCGGGCGGGTGCGGTTCGCCGGCGAGGACATCACCGGCATGCCGTACTCGAAGGTGGCCCGCAGGGGGCTGGCGAAGTCCTACCAGATCACCACGGTGTTCCCGCTGCTCACCGTCTTCGAGAACGTGCGCATCGCGGCGCAGGCGGCCTCCCACTCCTACGTGTTCTGGCGGCCCGCCGACGGGATCAAGGCGGTCACCCGGCGCACCGAGGAGGTGCTGGAGCGGATCGGCCTGGCCCGCGACCGGGACCTCATCGCCAGCAACCTCTCCCACGGCGACCAGCGCCGCCTCGACCTCGCCATCGCCCTGGCCACCTCGCCCCGCCTGCTCCTGCTCGACGAGCCGACGGCGGGGATGAGCCCACCCGAGACCGCCGCGACCGTCGAGCTGGTGCAGGAGCTGAACCGGGACGTGACCATCCTGATGATCGAGCACAAGATGGACGTGATCCTCTCGATCGCCGACCGGATCACCGTCCTGCACCAGGGGCGCAAGCTCTTCGAGGGGACGCCGGAGGAGGTCCGGACCCATCCCGAGGTCCAGGCCGTCTACCTGACGGGCAGCCGGTGAGCACCGCCCAGGGCGCCGGCCGCGCGGAGCGGGCGGACGCCGCCGGGCAGGCGCTGCTCGAGGTCGAGGGCATCCAGTCCTACTACGGGCTGGCCCACGTGCTGCAGGGCGTCTCGCTGACCGTGCAGCAGGGCGAGCTGGTCGCGCTGCTCGGCCGCAACGGGGCCGGCAAGACCACCACGGTGAAGTCGATCATGGGGCTGGTCACGGTCCGCGGCGGGCACATCCGCTGCGCGGGCCGGGACGTCGTCGGGCTGCCGGCCGAGACCGTCGCCCAGTCCGGGGTCGGCTACGTCCCCGAGGACCGCCGGATGTTCCCCGGGCTCACCGTGCGGGAGAACTTCCGCCTCGCCGCGCTGGGCTCGCGCGTGCCCAAGGCCGAGCAGCAGGCGGCGCTGCAGCGCGCCCTGGAGGTCTTCCCCCAGCTCGAGCCGCACCTCGACCGCGACGCCTCCCGGCTCTCGGGCGGCCAGCAGCAGATGGTCGCCGTCGGCCGGGCGCTCATCTGCGGGCGCAACCTGCTGCTGGTCGACGAGGTGACCCAGGGGCTGGCGCCGAACATCGCCGCCGACATGGGGACCACGCTCCGGCAGATCGCCGACGGCGGGCACGGCGTCCTGCTCGTGGAGCAGAACGCCCAGATGGCCCTCGAGCTCGCCGACCGGGTCTACGTCATCGACTCCGGCGTGATCGTGCACTCGGGGAACGCCGCGGAGCTGCGCCGCGACCCCGGCTGGATGGAGCAGTACCTGTCGCTGTGACCGTCGTCCACCCCCGAGGGAGACCCCTGCCCGCATGGCCGAGACCGGCGTCGCGCTGCCCACCTTCGTCCCCGCGCGGACCTGTGAGTTCGTGGAGCTGGCCCGGGCGGCGGAGGACGCCGGTTACGCCGCCTTCTACACGACCGAGTCGCTGACCGACACCCTCTCGATCGACCTGGCCATGCTGCTGGGCACCAGCCGCATCCGGGTCGGCAGCTGCGTGGCGATCAGCTACCTGCGCCACCCGGTCGTCACCGCGCAGATGGCGGTGACCGCCGCGGACCTCTCCGGTGGCCGGTTCGTGCTGGGCCTCGGCCTGGGGCACAAGGTCCGGCTGGCCGCGCTCGGCGTGGAGGTGGGTCGGCCGAGCGAGGACCTGCCGGCCTACGTCCGGGACGTCAAGGCCGTGCTGGAGGGCCGCGGCCGGGAGCGCTACCCCGACCTCCCCCCGCAGGTCTACCAGGGGGAGCTGCTGGACTTCCGGCTGCCGGAGCACCCCGTGCCGGTGTACACCGCCGCGGTGGGTCCGAGGATGGCCGAGGCCGGGGCGATGGTCTCCGACGGGGTCATGGCCTGGCTGGTCCCGCGCTCGGGCCTGGCCGTGCTGGCCGCGGCCACCGCCCGCGCGGGGGAGCGCACCGACCGGCCGGCGCCGGTGGTGGAGGCCACCGTGCACGCGTTCGTCACCGAGGACCTGGCGGCGGCGCGGGACGCCGCGCGGGCCTCCCTCGGCTACTGGGTCGGGCTGCCCAGCTACAACAGCGCGCTGGCCCGCGCCGGCTACGAGGCCGAGGCCGCGGCGATCGCCGCCGCGTTCGCCGCCGACGACCAGGCCGGGCTGCGCGCGGCGATCTCCGACCGGCTGGTCGACGAGTACTGCCTGGTCGGGCCGCCGGCGCGGTGCCGGGAGCAGCTCGCGGCCTGGCACGAGACCGATGCGGCGACCGTCGCCGTCGTCCCGCACCCCGTGGAGGGCGACGAGGGCTACGTCGCCGGGGTGCGCCGGGCCATGGCCCAGCTCGCCCCCCGCTGAGCGCGGCCGGTCAGTCCGGGTCGCCGAGGACGGACTCGACCATGAGCGCCAGCTGCAGGTGCAGCAGCGCCTGCGGGTCGCTGAGGTCCAGGTCGAGCAGCTCCTCCACCCGCCGCAGGCGGTAGGCCACGGTGTTGGGGTGCACGTGCAGCGACTTGGCCGTGACCGAGACGTTGCACCGGTGGGACATGTAGGCGTCCAGCGTGGCGCGCAGGCTGGTCTGGTGCTGCCGGTCGTAGGCCCGGACGGTGCCGAGCATGGAGTCGGCGAAGGACTGCAGCTCGCGGGGACGCTTGACCTGCAGCAGCAGCCGGTAGGCGCCGATCGTGTCCAGGGAGACCACGCGGTCGCCGCGCTCGGAGTGCTGCACGAGGTCGAGCACGCCGCAGGTCAGCCGGTAGGCGTCGCCGTACTCGTGGACGTCGGTGCACGAGGGCCCCACGCTGATGGTCGCCGTCCACCCGCTGGCGTAGGCCTGGATCTCCCGGCGGAGGTGCTCGGCGAAGTCCTTGGCGCAGCGGGTGCACTCCGCGTCGTCCCACAGCACCACGACGTGGTCGCTGCGCGTGGCGGTGAGCGTGGCACCCCGCCACGCGGCACCGGTCCGCTGGACCAGGGACAGCAGTGCACGCTGGGCGTAGGCGGCCCGGTCCTCGGAGTCCGCGCCGGTCGCGCCGGGGGTGGGGTCGCGCCGGATGACCAGCACGGTGTGCGGCCGCGACAGGTCCGCACCCAGCTGGCGGGCACGGGCGAGCAGCGCGTCGGAGGAGTGGGTGCCGGGGTCGAGGAGGTCGTCGAGGAAGTCGCGCGAGAGCCGCCACTCGACCTCCTGGGCGGTGCGCTCCTTGAGCAGCGCCAGCGCCACGACCGCGGCGGCCCGGGTGAGCGCCCGTCGCTGCGCCGACCCCAGCGGCTGTCCCGGCGGCAGCGCCCAGAGGTGCCCGGCGGTCTCCTCGTCGACGACGACGGGGACCACCAGTCCCTCGGAGCCGGCGGGCCGGCCCTCCTCGGCCGGGACGTCGACCGCCTCGACGTCCACCTCGTCGCCGACCCGTGCGCGGGCGCGGGCGTAGGCGTCGGCGACCTGACGCTGGCCGGTGTCCGGCCGGCCGACGCCGCAGGCCGAGGCCAGGAGGCGGCCACCGGCGTCGTCGATCGCGACCCCGCACCGCAGCTTCGCCGCCACCGACTCGGCGATCGCCGCGAGCCCGCCGCCGCGCAGCACGATCCGCAGCAGCGCCTGGTGGTCCTCGTCGGCGCGGCGCTGGGCGTCCAGCTCGGCGGTCAGGCCACCGGCCTCGGCGGCGAGCCGGTCGGCCCGCTCGCGGGCCTCGGTCACCCGTCGCGTGGTCTCGATGGCCAGCCCGGCCTGGTTGGCCATGCTCTCCATGAGGATGATCTCGCGCGCGGAGAAGTCGTGCTTGTCCACGGTGTAGCAGTTGACCAGCCCGAACGGGACCTGGCCCACGACCAGCGGCACCGCCAGCAGCGACGAGTACCCCTGCTGGGCGGCGACCGTCTCCCACGAGCGGGACGGCGCGTCGGCGGCGATGTCGAGCACGGTGACCGGCCGCTGCGCCCGGAAGGCGCGGCTGGAGGGACCCTCGCCGGTGTCGCCGGGGCGCAGCAGGATCGGCGTCCGGGCGTTGATGGCGTCGATGTACTCCTGGGACAGGCCGTAGGAGCCCTGGATGATCAGCGCCTCCCGCACGGGGTCGGCGACGAACACCGCGCAGAAGTCGTACCCGGTCAGCCGGGCCGTGGTCCCGGCGATCAGGTCCAGCAGCTCGCCCTGGGGCACGGCCCGGTTCGCCGCCCGGGTGATCTCGGCGATCGCGTCCAGCCACGAGCTCAGCTCGGCGGCGGCCGGTTCACCGGCGAGGAGGACGTCGGCCTCGGCGAGTGGCGGGTGCACCACGACGGATCCCTCCTCCACGGCGCTGTGTTGCAGGTCACGCCACTCTACGGACACCGCAACCCCCTGTTCCGCTTTTCGCTCCGTCACCCGACCGACGCGGCGTCCGTGCGCGGCCACCCGTCGAGGACGGTGAGGTCCTCCATCGAGGAGAGGTCGCCTGCCGGCGTCCCGAGGTAGGAGGCCCGGGCCACGCGGCGCAGGATCTTGCCGTTGCGGGTCTTGGGCAGCGCCGGGACGACGTGGACCGCGCGCGGGGCCATCGCCTTGCCCAGGGCCGCGGTGAGCACCTGCTGCAGCGCCGGGACGGCGGCGTCGGCGTCCACCTCGTCGTGCAGCACGACGAAGCAGACCAGCGCCTCGCCCTTGACGACGTCCGGGACCCCGACGGCGGCGGCCTCGACGACCCGCTCGTCGTCGACCAGCAGCGACTCCACCTCGGCGGGGCCCAGCCGCTTGCCGGCGACCTTGATCGTGTCGTCGGACCGGCCCAGCAGGTACCAGTAGCCGTCGGCGTCGACGTAGGCGAGGTCGCCGTGGTGCCAGATGCCGGGGAAGCGCTGCCAGTACGCCTCCAGGTAGCGCTCCTCGTCGTGCCAGAAGCCCTTGGTCATGCCCGGCCACACCGAGCGGACGACGAGCTCGCCGATCTCCCCGCGGACCGACTGCCCCCGCTCGTCGACGACGTCGGCGCGGACGCCGAGGGTGGGCCCGGCGAACGAGGCCGGCTTGACCGGCAGGAACGTCGAGCCGCACAGCAGCGACCCGCCGATCTCGGTGCCGCCGGAGATGTTCACGATCGGCGCCCGGCCCTTGCCGACGTGCTCTGCGCACCAGTGCCAGGGGCCCACGTTCCAGGGTTCCCCGGTGGACCCGATCGCCCGCAGGTCGGGGAGGTCGTGCCGGTCGGGCCAGGAGTCGCCGTGGGCCATGAGCGCGCGGACGACGGTGGGGGAGATGCCGAGCACGGTGGTGCGGCTGCGCTCGGCGACCGCCCAGAGCCGGTCGGGCTCGGGCCAGTCCGGCACCCCCTCGAAGAAGACGGCGGTGCCCCCGTTGCCCAGCGCCGCCGCGATGACGAACGAGCCCATGACCCAGCCCATGTCGGTCAGCCACAGCATCGCCGCGGTCTCGTCGACGCCCATGGCGTGCCGGGCCTCGAGCGCGACCTTGAACGGCAGGCCGGCGTGGGTGTGCACGCAGCCCTTGGGCCGGCCGGTGCTGCCCGAGGTGTAGAGCAGCAGGCAGGGCGCGTCGGCGTCCATGGGCTCGGCCTGCTCCACCGGTCGGGCGGTGGCGCACGCGTCGTGCCACCACCTGTCCCGGCCCGGCGTCATGCGGACGTCCACCCCGAGGCGGCGCACCACCAGCACCGTGTGCAGACCGGGCAGGCCCCGGACGGCGTCGTCGGCGACCTCCTTGAGCGGCACCGGGCGGCCACGGCGCGGTACGGCGTCGCACGTGACCAGCACCGAGGCGCCGGAGTCCTCGAGCCGGGCGCGCACCGCGAGCGGCCCGTAGCCGCTGAACAACGGCACGACGACCGCGCCGATCTTGGCCGCGGCCAGCACGGTGGCGATGGCCTCCGGCACCATCGGCAGCAGCAGGGCCACCACGTCCCCGGTGCCGACGCCCGCGGCGCGCAGCGCGCCGGCGGCCGCGTCCACGAGCGACTTCAGCTCGGCGTAGGTGAGCGTGCGGGTGGCGCCGTCGTCCCCCTCCCACCAGACGGCGCGGGCCGCCCCGCGCCCCTCCCGGACCCAGCGGTCGACGGCGAAGTCGGCCCAGTTCAGCTGCCCGCCGACGAAGAACCGGGGGTGCTCGGGGCCCCGCGACAGGTCGAGCACGGTCTCGTAGGGGCGCATCCACGGGATGCCGAGGTCGGCCATCCCCGCGGCCCAGTACCACTCGGGGTCGGCGGCCGCCCGCTCGGCGAACTCGCGCGCGTCGGCGATGCCGTGCCGGGCCGCCATCCGCCCGGCGGGCGAGGCCGCGAAGGCCCCGGGTGGGGGCGAGAAGGCCACCGGCAGGCCCTCGAGTTCGTCGATGGACACGCTGTCTCCCAACCGACCGGGCGGCTCCGGGACCGCCGTCCAGGGCGGCCAGTATCGAGTCGCCGAGGGGCCGCCCGGCTTGTGTGGGGACACAAAGGGATGCGGGCAGACACTGTCGGGACCTCACGTGCCAGGCCCCGCCGTCCTCCGTAGCGTCCCTGCTCGACCCGGGGTGATCCACCCCACAGTCCGGACGAAGCGGAGGCCGGCGGCCATGGTGAAAGTGATCCTGCAGCTCTACCCCCAGGTGGCCGCGACCCGCGAGGAGCGCATCGAGCAGCGGCCCCTCGGCCGGGACGCCGAGCGCTACCAGGCGCTGATCCGGGAGATGCCGACGATCGTCCGGGCGGCCGACGAGCTGGGGCTGTGGGGGATCTCCTCGATCGAGCACCACTTCCACAGCGAGGGCTACGAGGTCGGCCCCAACCCCGGCCTGCTGGACGCCTACTGGGCGGCCATGACCACGAACATCCGGGTCGGCCAGCTCGGCTACACGATGAGCGCGCAGAACCCGTTCCGCGTGGCCGAGGACGTCGCCGTCATCGACCACCTGTCCGGCGGCCGTTCCTTCTGCGGCTTCTCCCGCGGGTACCAGGCGCGCTGGACCAACATCCTCGGCCAGCACCTGGGCACCCGCGCCACGCTCTCGCCGTCGGGCAACCAGGAGAAGATGGCCGAGCTGGACGAGGCCACGAAGGCCGCCCGGTTCTCCGACGACCAGGTCAACCGGGAGATCTTCGAGGAGAACGTCGAGCTGGTGCTCCAGTCCTGGACCCAGGACAGCGTCGAGGCCAAGGGCCGCTGGCAGGTGCCCTACCCCTACGAGGAGGGCGTCGACTGGACGATGACGGCGACCCGCGAGCTCGGCGCACCCGGCGAGATGGACGAGCACAACCGGATCCGCCGGGTCAGCGTCGTCCCGAGCCCGCTGCAGAAGCCCTACCCGCCGGTGTTCGTCTCCAGCAACGCGAGCAAGGAGACGATCGAGTACTGCGGCCCGCGCGGCTTCATCCCGACCTACTTCTCCAAGATCGAGCGGGCG
Organism: Geodermatophilus sp. SYSU D01105; assembly: GCF_054050095.1. NCBI lineage: Bacteria > Bacillati > Actinomycetota > Actinomycetes > Geodermatophilales > Geodermatophilaceae > Geodermatophilus > Geodermatophilus sp. SYSU D01105. Next base: position 39,833 of record NZ_JBJGYR010000023.1, on the reverse strand, counting down.
GCCGAGTTCGGCGCGGCCTACGTCGACGCCGCGGCCTCCGCCGGCCGGGACTACGCGCTCGGGCAGAACCAGGCCCTGGTGCGGTGGGGGCAGATGGCCGAGACCGAGGACGAGGCCCGTCGCATGGTGGCCGAGTACGACGTCGACATCTTCCGCGACCTGTACGCCGGCACCACGCCGATGAAGTTCGACCCGGCCAACCCGGTGGACTCCGTCGTGAACTCGGGGCTGTGGGTGGTGGGCACCCCGGAGCAGGTCCGCGACCAGTACGTGGAGCTGTGGCGGCAACTGCCGGCCGAGTACGTCGTGCTCATCTACCACTGGGCGCAGCAGCCGGCCGAGAGCGTCGTGCGGCAGCTGGAGCTGTTCATGGAGCACGTCAAGCCCGCGCTCGACGAGATGACCCCCTACGAGGCCTGACGTGGGCGACGGGACGCCGGCCGCCGGCGAGCCGCGGTTCGACCCGGTCGAGCTGGCGGTGCAGGAGATCGCCGACGGCGGCATGGTCGTGGTGGTCGACGACGAGGACCGGGAGGACGAGGGCGACCTGGTCATGGCCGCCGTCCACGCCCGCCCGCCGGACCTCGCCTTCATGGTCCGGCACGGCTCCGGTGTGGTGTGCGTGGCGCTGACCGGGGAGCGCTGCGACGACCTCGACCTGCCGCTCATGGTGGGCGGCGGCAACACCGAGTCGCACCGGACGGCGTTCACCCACACCGTGGACCTCGCGGCGGGGACGACGACGGGCATCTCGGCGGCCGACCGCGCGGCGACGATCCGTGCGCTGGCCGACCCGGCCGTGGGCGCGGCGGCCTTCAACCGGCCCGGTCACGTGTTCCCGCTGCGGGCCCGCGAGGGCGGCGTCCTCCGGCGGGCCGGGCACACCGAGGCGGCGGTCGACCTGGCGCGCCTGGCCGGCCTGGAGCCCGCCGGGGTCATCTGCGAGGTCGTCAACGACGACGGCACGATGGCCCGGCGTCCCGAGCTGTTCCGCTTCGCGGCCGTGCACGGGCTGCCGATCATCACCGTCGCGGACCTGATCGCCCACCGCCGGCGGGTCGACGCCCTGGTGGAGCGGACCGGGGACGCCCGCGTCCCCACGCCGTGGGGGGAGTTCCGGTGCCTCAGCTACCGGTCGGTCCTCGACGGCACCGAGCACGCGGCCTTCACCCTCGGGGACGTCACCGGCGACGAGGAGCTCCTCGTGCGGGTGCACAGCGAGTGCCTGACCGGCGACATCTTCCGGTCCCTGCGCTGCGACTGCGGCCCGCAGCTGGAGGCGGCGATGGCCCGAGTGGCCGCCGCGGGGCGGGGCGCGGTCGTGTACCTGCGCGGTCACGAGGGCCGGGGCATCGGCCTGGGGCACAAGCTGCGCGCCTACGACCTGCAGGACGCCGGGCGGGACACCGTGGACGCCAACCTCGACCTCGGTGTCCCCGTCGACAGCCGCGAGTACGGCGTCGGGGCGCAGATCCTCGTGGACCTCGGCGCCCGCCGGCTGCGGCTGCTCACCAACAACCCGGACAAGTACGGCGGCCTGGCCGGCCACGGGCTGGAGATCGTGGCCCGCGAGCCACTGCAGACCGAGCCGAACCCGGAGAACCTCGTCTACCTGCGCACCAAGAAGCGGCGCATGGGCCACCTGCTGGAGGGCCTCGAGGACCCGCCGGCCGCCGTCCCCCCGCCGGCCCGCGAGCTGTTCGCGGGGTCCGGCTCCGCGTTCGTCTGACACCCGACCCGCTCTCCGAGGAGGACCCCCCGTGCGCTGGACCACCTACGTCTCGCCCTCCGACGGCCAGGAACACCCGGCGGTGCTGGTCGACGGCGCCCTGCACGGACTGCGCACGGCTCCCCGGCTGCTCGACCTGCTGGGGGACGACGGCGAGCGGCTGGCCCGGGCGGCCGAGCAGGCGCAGTCCGACCCGCTCGACGTCGTCCCCGAGGCCGAGGCCCGGCTGCGCGCGCCCATCCCGGTGCCGCCGTCGGTCCGGGACTTCTACGCCTTCGAGACCCACGTCCGGACCTACCGGGAGGCCAACGGCCTGCAGATGGACCCCGACTGGTACCAGCGGCCGGTCTTCTACTTCCAGAACCCGGCGGCGGTCCGGGGGGCGCGCGACGACGTCCCGGTGCCGCCGGGCTGCACGGACTTCGACTTCGAGCTCGAGTTCGCCGCGGTGATCGGGCGCACCGGGGCCAACCTGGCGCCCGACGAGGCCGAGGAGCACATCGCCGGGTACCTGCTGTTCTGCGACTGGAGCGCCCGGGACCTGCAGGCCCAGGAGGTCCGCCACAGCATGGGCCCGGTCAAGGGCAAGGACACCGCGACCAGCCTCGGGCCCTGGCTGGTCACCCCCGACGAGCTCGAGCCCCGCCGCCGGGGGAAGTCCTTCGACCTGCAGATGCAGGCCTCGGTGAACGGCTCGATCTACAGCAAGGGCAACGCCGCCGACCTCTACTGGAGCTTCGGCCAGATGATCGCCTACGCCTCGCGCGGCACCGAGGTGCGCACCGGCGACGTCATCGGTAGCGGGACGGTCGGGACCGGCTGCATCCTCGAGCTGTCCACGGTGCACGGCTCCGAGCAGTACCCGTGGCTGCGGCCGGGGGACCAGGTGCGGCTGGAGGCCGAACTGCTCGGGGCCATCACCGCGACCATCACCGAGCCGCAGCCGCTGCACCCCTTGCAGTGACGTGAGGAGGACCCGGTGCCCGCACCACCGCCCGCCGTCGACGTCGGTGACCGCGCGCCGGCGTTCCGGCTCCGGCACACCTTCGACGACGACGTCGACCTGGCCGAGCGGCTCCAGCACGGCCCCGTCGTCCTGCTCTTCTACGTCTTCGACTTCGGCAGCGTCTAGACGGCCGAGCTGTCCCAGTTGGGACACCGGGCCGGGGAGATCCGCGCGCTGGGTGCCGACGTCCTCGCGGTCGCCGTCACCGCGACGTTCTCGCAGCAGGCCTTCGCCCGCTCCCTGGGCGTGGACTTCCCGCTGCTGTCGGACTGGGACCGCACCGTGTGTGCCGACTACGGGGTGCGCTACGACGTGTGGAAGGGGCATGCCGGCCTGGCGAAGCGGTCGGTCTTCGTCATCGACCGCGACGGGGTGGTCCGGTACCGCTGGGTCACCGACGACGCCCTCGTCCTCCCGGACCTCGACGCGGTCGTGGCGGCGCTCCGGGAGCCGTGAGGTGGCCGCGACCGGCCGGCACGGGGAGCCCGGATGACGACCGTGGGGATGGTGGGGCTCGGGATCATGGGCTCGGCGATGGCCGGCCACCTCCTGGCCCGCGGCCACGCCGTCGTGGGGTACGACGTCGACCCGGGCCGGGTGCGGGACCTGGTCGCGGCCGGCGGCACCGCCGCGGCCTCGGCCGGCGAGGTGGCCGCCGCGGCGGACCTGGTCCTCACCTCGCTGCCCACGGCGGACGCCGCCCGGGAGGTGGTCGCCGAGCTGGCGGACGCCGGCCGCGCGGGGCTGGTGGTCGCGGAGACCTCCACGCTGCCCCACGAGGTCAAGGAGGCGTGCCGCCGCCGGCTCGCCGACGCCGGGGGCGTGCTCCTGGACTGCCCGCTGAGCGGCACCGGCGCGCAAGCCCTCGAGCGGGACGTGGTCGTCCTCGGCAGCGGCGACGAGGCGGGGTTCGAGCGGATCCGCCCGGTCCTGGAGGCCGTCGCCCGCTCCGTGCGGTACCTGGGGCCCTTCGGTTCCGGCTCGACGATGAAGCTGGTCGCCAACCTGCTGGTGGCCGTGCACAACGCCGCGACGGCCGAGGCGTTCGCGCTCGGCGAGGCCGCCGGGCTGGACCCGCAGCAGCTCTACGACACCATCCGGGACGGCGCGGGCAACTCGGTGGTCTTCGAGAAGCGTGGCCGGCTGATGGTCGACCGGACCTACGAGCCGGCTACGGCGAAGGTCTCCATGTTCGTCAAGGACGTCGGCGTCATCGCCGAGTTCGCCGACCGGCTGGGCCTGGACACCCCCGTGCTGGCCGCCGTCCGCCCGCTCTACGACCGCGCCGTCGAGCTCGGGCTGGCCTCCGCGGACGCGGCGGCGCTGCTCGAGGTGCTGGGCGCGGGCAGCGACCGATCGAGGGAGGAACGCCGATGATCACGCTGGAGCAGGCCGAGGTGGTCGCCGCGGCGACGCTGGCGCACGGGCGGTCGATGGGCGCCGCACCGCTGACCGTCGCCGTCCTGGACGCCGGGGGGCACCTGGTCACCCTCAAGCGCGAGGACGGCTCGGGGATCCTGCGCCCCCAGATCGCCACGGCGAAGGCCTACGGCGCTCTCGGGATGGGGCTCAGCTCGCGGGAACTCGGGGTGCGCGCCGAGCGGCAGCCGGTGTTCTTCACGGCGCTGGCCGCCGTCGCCGACGGCCGGTTCGCGCCCGCAGCGGGCGGTGTCCTGCTGCGCACGCCCGACGGCCGGGTCGTGGGTGCGGTGGGGGTCAGCGGCGACGTCTCCGACGTCGACGAGGTCTGCGCGCTCGCCGGGGTGACGGCGTCGGGGCTGCTCTCCGACCCCGCGGCGCCCGGGGACGGGGTGTCCGCGCCGCCCGCCGGCAGCGGCCGGTGAAGGCCGCGCCCTTCGACCACGTGCGCGCCGGGTCCGTGGCCGACGCGCTGGCCGCGCTGGGCTCGGCCGAGGACGCGCGCGTCCTGGCCGGCGGCCAGAGCCTGGTGCCGGTCATGGCACTGCGCCTGGCCACCCCCGCCCTGCTGGTGGACATCACCCGGTGCCCGGAGCTGCGCGGCTCCCGCCGGGAGGACGGCGTCCTGAGCGTCGGCGCCGCGGTGACCGACCGCGAGCTCGAGCGGGACCCGGAGGTGGCTGCCGCCCACCCGCTGCTGGTCGCCACCCTCGGACTCGTCGCGCACCCGGAGATCCGGGCGCGCGGCACGCTGTGCGGGTCGCTGGCCCACGCCGACCCGGCGGCCGAGCTGCCCGCGCTGCTGCTGGCCACCGACGGCGAGGTGGAGGTCGACGGTCCCGCCGGCCGGCGCCGGGTGGCCGCGGCCGACTTCCTCACCGGGCCGTTCAGCACCGCGCTCGACGAGGGGGAGATGGTCGTCGCCGCGCGGTTGCCGCTGCCCGCGCCGCGGTCGGTGTGGACCGTGGACGAGGTCTCCCGCAGGCGCGGCGACTTCGCCCTCGCCGGCGTGGTGTGCGGGGTCGAGCGCGACGAGGGCGGCCACTGCTCGCGCACCCGGGTGGTGCTCTTCGGCGTGGCCGGGACGCCGGTCCGGTCGACCGGCGCGGAGGCGGTGCTCGCAGGCGAGGTGCCGACCTCCGCCGTCCTCGATGCGGCGGCCGCCGCCGCGTTCGACGGCGTGGACGTGCTCGGCGACGAGGTGCACGCCTCGGCCGACTACCGGCAGGAGGCCGGCCGGGCGCTGGTCCGGCGGGCGCTGGCCGCCGTCACGGGGGAGGCGGCGTGACCGCGGGAGGGGGCGTGCACGGGCAACCGGTCCGCGTGCGGCTGGAGGTGAACGGCCGGCGCGAGTCGGGGTCGGCGGAGCCGCGGACGACGCTGGCCGACTTCCTGCGCGGCGAGCTCGGCCTCACCGGCACCCACGTCGGCTGCGAGCAGGGCGTGTGCGGGGCGTGCACCGTGATCCTCGACGGGGTCGCCGTCCGCAGCTGCCTGGTCTTCGCCGTGCAGGCCGACGGGTGCGCGGTGGAGACCGTGGAGGGTCTCGGCGGGCAGGAGATGCACCCGCTGCAGCGCGCCTTCTGGGAGCGGTCCGCGGTGCAGTGCGGGTTCTGCACCCCCGGGCTGCTGATGACGGCGCTGGCGGCGCTGCGCGAGCGGCCGGACTGGGATCGCGCGGCGCTGCGCGAGCGCCTCGGCGGCAACCTGTGCCGCTGCACCGGCTACCAGACGATCGTCGACGCAGTCCTCGCGGCCGCGGCGGAGCTGCCGGCCGACGGCGGGGGAGCGGACCGGTGAGCGGGCCCCGGTACGTCGGGCAGCGGGTGCGCCGCAGCGAGGACCCGCGGCTGCTGGCCGGGCGCGGGCGGTTCGTCGACGACGTCGACGAACCCCGGCAGGCGGTCGTGGCCTTCGTCCGGTCGCCGATCGCCTCGGGCCGGATCGTCGCGGTCGACACCTCCGCGGCCGAGGCCGCCCCCGGGGTGGTGGCGGTGCTGACCGCGGCCGACCTGGCCCCGTACTGCCCGGGCTGGCGCGGGCTGCTCTCCTGGCCGGGCATGGTCGCCGGGGAGCAGACGGCGCTGGCCACCGGCGTCGTCCGGCACGTGGGGGAGCCGGTCGTGCTGGTGGCGGCGGGCAGCCGCGCCGAGGCCGAGGACGCTGCCGAGCTCGTCGTGGTCGACTACGAGGAGCTGCCCGCGGTGCTCGACCCGCTCGCCGCGCTCGAGCCGGGCAGCCCGCTGGTGCACGAGGACCTCGGGACCAACCTCTGCTTCGCCGCCCCGTTCGGCACCGGCGACGTCGACGCGGCCTTCGCCGGCGCCGCGGCGGTCGTCGAGGTGCAGGTGCAGACCGGCCGGCACACCGCCGTCGCCCTCGAGACGCGGGGGGTGCTCGCCTCCTTCGACCGGGACGAGCGCACGCTCACCGTGCGCGTGTCGACGCAGGCGCCGCAGATGCTGCAGACCCTGTACGCCCGGCTGCTGAGCCTGCCGGAGAACGCCGTCCGGGTCATCACCGAGCACGTCGGCGGCGCGTTCGGCATGAAGGCGTTCGTCTACCCCGACGAGATGGCGGTGGTGACCGCCGCCGTGGTCCTCGGCCGGCCGCTGAAGTGGACGCAGGACCGGTTCGAGTCGCTGCAGTCCGACACCCAGGCCCGGGACGAGCGGGTCACCGCCGCCCTCGCCGTGGACGCGGACGGCCACATCCTGGGGCTGCGCTCCGAGGTGGTCTCCGATGCCGGGGCCTACTCGATGTACCCGCGGGGCTGCGTCACCGAGGGCGTCCAGGTCGCGACGATCATGCCCGGGCCCTACCGGGTGCCGGCCTACGCCTCCTCGCTGCGCGTCGTCTTCACCCACAAGACCCCGCTCGCGGTCTACCGGGCGGTCGGCCACCCGCCGGCGATCCTGGTCATGGAGCTGCTCGTCGACGAGGCGGCGCGGGAGCTGGGGCTGACCGCCGACGAGATCCGCCGGCGCAACCTGCTGCGCCCCGACGATCTGCCCTACACCTCGCCCACCGGGAACGTCTACGACTCCGGGTCGCACCTGGAGTCGCTGGAGCGGGCCGTCGCGATGGTGGCCGACGGGGTCGAGGAGCGCCGCAGGGACGCCGAGCGGCGCGGCTGCCTGCTCGGCGTGGGCTTCTCCTCCTTCGTCGAGCTCTCCGCGCCCGGGGCGATGTTCTACGGCGCGAAGGGCGCGCCGATCACCGCGCACGACCAGGTCGAGGTCACCGTCCAGCCCGACGGGTCGGTGACCGTGCTGCTCGGCACGCCCGGCCAGGGCCAGGGGCTGCACACGACGGCCGCGCAGGTGGTGGCCGACGGCCTCGGCGTCCGCCTGGAGGACGTCCGGGTGGTCTCCGGCGACACCCGCGTGGTGCCGCACGGCAGCGGCGTCTGGGCCAGCCGGTCGGCCGTCGTCTCGGTCGGTGCCGCGCACGCCGCGGCCGTGGAGGTGCGCCGGCGGCTGCTGGTCCTCGCCGGGCACGTCATGGAGGCCGACCCGGACGACCTGGAGCTCGTGGACGGCGTCGTCGGCGTCCGCGGCGTCCCGGCCACCGGGACGCCGGTCAGCGAGGTCGCCGCCGTGGCGTACTGGGGCACCCACCGGCTGCCGGCGGACGTCGAGGTGGGGCTGGGCGCGGTCGGCTCGTACTCCGGTCCGCCGTACACCTTCAACAACGGCACGCACGTCGCTGTCGTGGAGGTGGAGCGCGGGACCGGCCTGGTCCGGGTCGTCGACTACGCGGTGGTCGAGGACTGCGGCGTGCTGGTCAACCCCGACGTCGTCGACGGCCAGATCCGCGGCGGCATCGCCCAGGGCCTGGGTGGGGCGCTGCTCGAGCGGGTGGTCCACGACCCGATCGGCCAGCCGCTGACCTCGACCCTGCTCGACTACCTGCTGCCGACCGCGGGGGACCTGCCCGACATCCGCATCGAGCACATCGAGACCCCCGCGCCCACGACGACCCTGGGCACGAAGGGGGTCGGGGAGGCCGGCACCGCGGGGGCACCGGCGGCGCTGCACTGCGCGGTCAACGACGCGCTCGCCCGGGCCGGTGGTGCGCGGGTCTGGTCCCAGCCGATCCGCCCGGAGGAGGTCCTGGCGGCGCTCGCGGCGGCCCGCTGAGGTGGTGGGGCCGCCGGCCAGGGGCCGCTCGGGCCGGCTCAGCCGTTGCTCGGGCGGTCCACCGTGGCCCGCCGCACCAGGCTGGTGGCGAAGACCTGCTCGCGGCCGGGACCGAGCTCCCCGGGGTGCTCGATCCGCTCGGCCAGCATCCGGGCCGCCGCGCGGGCCATGTCGCCGATCGGCTGGCGGAGGGTGGTCAGCTGGAAGACCTCCCACGCCGCCATCGGGATGTCGTCGAACCCCAGGATCGACACGTCGTCGGGGACCCGGACGCCGAGCGAGAGGGCCGCGTCGATCGCGCCGAAGGCCACGACGTCGTTGCCGCAGACGATGGCGGTCGGCGGCTCGGGCAGCCGCAGCAGGTCCCGGGTGTGCTGGTAGCCGCTCTGGTGGGAGTAGGTGCCCTCGCGGACCAGGGCGGGGTCCAGGCGCGCCCCGGCTCCGGCGAGCGCCTCGGTCAGGCCGGCCCGGCGGTCCCGGCTGGTGGAGGTGTTCGACGGACCGCTGATGAGCGCGATGCGGCGGTGGCCGAGGTCGAGCAGGTGCCGGCCCCCGACGACCGCGCCGCCGTGGTTGTCGCTGATCACCCGGTCGACGTCCAGGCCGTCGATGTACCGGTTGAGCAGCACCGTCGGCAGCCCCCGGCGCTGCAGCTCGACCGCGACCCGGGAGCCCAGCGTCGCGGTGGTGACCAGCACCCCGTCGATGGAGCGGTCGAGCAGCCGCTGCAGGGTCTCCTGGCCGGAGAGGACGTCGGTCCGCTCGGTGAGGAGCACCACGCGGTAGCCCAGCAGCTGCAGCTCGTCGTAGACGGGGGTGAGCAGCGAGGGGAAGAACGGGTTGGTCAGGTCGGAGACGACGACCGCGACGGTGCGGGTCGACCGGGAGACCAGGCTGCTGGCCAGCGAGTTGGGCACGTAACCCAGCCGCCGGGCCGCCTGGTCCACCTTGCGCCGCGTCTCCTCCCGCACCCGCGGGTCGCCCCGCAGCGCCCGGGAGACCGTCGACTGGGAGACGCCGGCCGCGCGGGCGACGGTCCAGCTGGTGGGCGGGGTGTCCTGCGTCCGCCGGTCCCGGGGACCGGCCCCGGGCAGCGGGGTGGGGTCGTCGGGCGCGATCGCCGAGGACTCGGCGCTCACCGGTCGCTCCCGTCCGGACGGGGTGCGCCCGCGGCCGGGCCGGTGCAGGCGGTGGACATGGCTTCCCCCTCGGGTCGTGCGGGTGACGAGTGGCCGGACGCCGTCGGGCGTCGTGGCGGGACCGTCCGGCGCACCGCACGGTGTGGGACCCCTGGTGCCGCGGCGGCTCCGGGCGTCCCGGCGGGTGTCGCGCCGCCGCCCGGTGGCGGCGCGACACCCGCCGGCGTCCGGGACGCGGCTCAGGTGGCCGCGGCCACCTGCGGCGTCAGCGCCTTCATGTTCTCCAGCCGCGCGAGGACCTGGGCCTGCAGGGTCGCCACCGCGGGGTCGGACTGACGGCGGGGGTGGGGCAGGTCGACGGTGATCTCCTCGAAGATCCGGCCACCGGGCTGCAGCACGATGATCCGGTCGGAGAGCTCGACGGCCTCCACGACGTCGTGGGTCACGAACACGACGGTCTTCTTGGTCCGGGCCCAGATGTCCTGCAGCTGGGCCCGGAGCTCGCGGGCGGTGATCGCGTCCAGGTGGCTGAACGGCTCATCCATGATCAGCAGGTCGGGCTCGACCGCGAACGCCCGGGCGATGCCGACGCGCTGCTGCATGCCGCCGGAGAGCTGGCCGGGGTAGAAGTCCGCGTGCTTGGCGAGGCCCACCATCTCCAGGTACTTGTCGACCCGGCGCCTGGTCTCCTCGTCGTCCTTGTCCTGGACGTAGAGCATGTTCTGGCGGACGGTGCGCCAGGGGAGCAGCCGCGCGTCCTGGAACACGTAGCCGAGCCGCGCGGGCCTGCCCTCGTCGCTGGTGAGCTGGAGCTCCCCCGACGTGTGCGGCTCCACGCCGGAGATGATGTTGAGCAGGGTGCTCTTGCCGGAGCCGGAGGGCCCGACGATCGAGACGAACGTCTGCCCGCGGACGTCGAAGTTGATGTGGTCCAGCACCCGGTTGCTGCGTGCGGTGCCGGCGCCGAAGGTCTTGCAGAGGTCCTTCACTGCCAGGACGGCCATGGTCGTGCCTCTCGCATGTCGTTGCGTGTGGGAGGAGGAGGAGGAGGAGGGGGTGGTGCCGCGCGCCGCGGCACCACCCCGTGGCTCAGTGCGCCGCGTCCCGCCAGCGGAACGCCCGCCGGGACAGCCGCTCGAAGATGAGCTGGTCGAGGACGATGATCACGCCCACGAAGAGCACGACCCACGCGGCGAAGCCGGCGAACTGGTTGGCGTCGTACCAGTAGCGGGCCCGGTAACCGGCGCCGCCGGAGCCGCCGAACCACTCGGCCAGCAGCACGCCGTTCCAGCCCATGATCACGACGAACCGGATACCGGCCATGACGTAGCCCATGACCGCGGGCAGGACCAGCTCCCGGACCCGCCGGCCGACCGGGACGCCGTAGGAGGACGACATGTCGCGCAGGTCCCGGGACACCCCGAAGACGCCCTGCGCCACGTTGACGATCATGAACGGCACCGCGGTCAGGAACGTGGTGACGATCGGCGAGGTGTGCCCGAAGCCGAACCACATGACGGTGAGGAAGGCCCACATGATGGCGGGGATGGAGAGGGCGACCATGACGGGGCTCTCCAGGAACGCCCGCGCCATCGGCGACAGCCCCATCAGCACCCCCACGAGGACGCCGACGACGATCGACAGGGCCACGCCGACCCCGAACCGGTAGAAGGTGTCGGCGAAGTTGCCGAAGACCTCCCCGCGGCGGAACTCCTCGATCAGCGAGTCGACGACCGAGGCGGGCCCCGGGATCCGCTCGAACAGCGCGGCGAGCACGAGCCAGAGCACGAACGCGGCCACGTAGAACGTGATGCGCGCCGCCCGGTCGGAGAGGAGCCGACGACGCCACGTCGGGCGGGGCCGTGCGACCTCCTGCGAGGACGTGTGCGGGGCCAGGGTGTCGGTCACTTCGCGGCCCTCTCTTCCGGTCGCCAGGCGAGGAGACGGTTCTCCAGCTTGCGGAGCACCAGCCGCTCGATGATCAGCATGAAGACGATGAACAGGGCCATCCAGGCGATGACGCCGGTGATGTTGAACAACTGGTACTCGCTGCGGATCTGGAAGCCCACGCCGTTCGTGCCGCCGAAGACCTCGGTGAGGGCCTCGACCTTCCAAGCCACCGCGAAGGACATGCGGACCGCCGCGAAGACGTACGGCACGATCGTCGGGACGAAGACCTCCCGGCGGATCTGCCGGGGGGAGCGCCCGAACGCCTGGCTCATCTTCACCAGGGACTGGTCGACCCCCCGGATGCCCTCCGCCACGTTGATGGCGACGTAGGGCGTGGACACCAGGGCGACGGCGAGGACCGGGCCGAGGTTGGAGAGGCCGAAGATGATCAGCGAGAGGACGGCGTAGGTGAGCGCCGGGATGGTGCCGGCGACGGTCACGCCGTCGTGGAAGAACGCCCGCCAGTAGTTGTAGCGGCCCATCAGGTACCCGACGGGCGCACCGATCAGGACGGCGACGCCGAAGCCGGCGAAGGTCTTCAGGACGCTGGCCAGGAAGTCCGACACGAGGGCACCGCTGGCGACGATGTCCCACATCTCGACGGACACCTCGAGCGGGTTCGGCAGGGTGCCGAACGGGAGGTAGTACGCGGCCACCTGCCAGATGAGCAGCAGGGCCGCCCACCCGGCGACGAGGAGGGCGAGGCGCTTGCGCTTGTTGCGCGCCGACGCCTTGCGGGCGAGCGCCTCGCCCTCCTGCCAGGTGACCGCGGGCGCCACAGGCGGTTCCGTGATCACGGGGTTGGTCATGGAGTGGTCCCCTCGGGAGGTGTGGCCGGGTCAGGACGTCGGCTGGAGGGTCGTGAAGCTGGGCTCCTCGGCGTCTTCCTCGACGAAGCCGGTCTCCCGCATCAGGTCGAAGACCTCCTGCTCGCCCTGGACCCACTCGTCGTCGAGGAACGTGGTGGGCACGAACCAGTCGAACCGGTTGTCGAGCCAGTCCTGCAGGAACGCCATCTCCTCGGGCGTCCGGACCGCGAAGTCCTCGGGGTAGGCGGCGATGATCTCGTCGCGGTGCTGCTGCCACTCCTGGATGCCGCGGTCCCACAGGGAGATGAGGAAGGTCGCCTCGTCCTTGTTCTTCTCCACCCACGACTCGCGGGCGACGAAGACGTTGGTCTGCGGGTGGGTCACGTCGTCGGGGTTGCTGCCGTAGTTCTCGGCCCACATCTGCGCCGCCGACTTGGCGTCGTACAGCGGCGTGATCTGGTTGGTCGACAGCTCGGGGATGGCGAAGTCCGGCAGGCACAGGCAGGCGTCGGCGTCGCCGCGCGCCACCAGGCTGGCCAGGTTCTGGATGTCGGTGACGACCAGCTCGAAGTCACCGCCGCCGGCCTGGAGGTCCAGGTCGCACATCTCCTTGGCGTACATCCCCCAGATCAGCGTGATGCTGACCGCGGTGAACGTCGCGATGCGCTGGCCCTTGAGGTCGCAGATGGTCTGCGCGGGGTTGCCGGCCTGGACGGCCAGGATGCTGCGGTCGGTGTTGTAGGCCCCGAAGACGGTGGCCGGCTCGCCGGTCGCCTCCGCCAGCTCGGGGACCTCGTAGGTCGCGGCGGAGATGACGTCGGCGTGGCCACCGGCGTAGACGCCGAACTCGTCCCAGGACGACGAGGTGAGCACCTGGACGCCGGCTGCCTCCTCCATCTCCTGCTTGATGCCCTGGTCCTCGAGCCACTTCCAGACCGGATCGGGGGCCATGACCATGTTCACGACGCCGTTGGCGTCCTGCGCCTCGCCAGCGGCCTGACCGGATCCGCCGCCGGAGGCGCAGGCCGTGGCGGTGACCGCCAGCGCGGCCACGCCGGCCACCAGGCGCAGCTTCCCGGCCCGGGTGCCGCCTGCTCTGTTCCCCATGGGTTCCTGCCTTCTGGTCGGGGACGCGTCGCGCGTCCGTCGCACGGGTGCCGCCTCGTGGTGCTGCCGGCGAGGGACCGCCGGCCGGTGGAGCTCGGGCCACCGGCCGGGGGAGCGGACCGGAGTGTGACCGAGACCACGTATACGGGCAGGAACTGTGCACGGCACGGTGTGCATACGTCAAGCACTCGTGGATCAGCGCCATCAGCCAGGCCGGGTCCGGGATCGGCGGGAGAGCCGGTGCCCGACCGGCCCGACCGCCCGCGTCACCTGTCTGACCTCTGGGTTCCGGTGCGGAGGTGTCGCGGGCGGGGTCGCCGGACCGCCTCTCCGCCCGTGCGTCGCTTGACATGACTAGGTATGCACAACACGATGCAGGCCCCGACGTGACCTGGAGCACACCGATGATCAGGCAGCTGAAGAAGAGGGCCTCCGACGGCGTCCCGCGGCAGGGGTCGCCCGAGGTGGCCGAGGTGGTGGCGCGCGTCATCGCCGACGTCCGCGACCGGGGCGACGAGGCGGTCCGCGAGTACTCCGAGCGGTTCGACTCCTGGTCCCCCGAGGACTTCCGGCTCGGCCCCGAGGAGATCGCGCGCATCGTCGCCGGCGTCGACCGCGGGGTCGTCGAGGACCTGCAGACGGTCCAGGCCAACGTCGCGGAGTTCGCGCGGCACCAGCTGGACTCCATGCGCGAGTTCGAGGTGGAGACCCAGCCCGGGGTCTTCCTCGGGCAGAAGCACCTGCCGATCGCGGCGACCGGCGCCTACGTCCCCGGTGGCCGGTACCCGCTGACGGCCTCGGCCCACATGACCGTGGTCACGGCGAAGGTCGCCGGCGTCGAGCGGGTGACCGCCTGCACGCCGCCCATCCGCGGGCAGGTCCCCGCGGCCACCGTCGCCGCCATGCACCTGGCCGGGGCCGACGAGATCTTCCTCCTGGGCGGGGTCCAGGCCGTCGCCGCGATGGCCATCGGGACCGAGACGATCGGCAAGGTCGACCTGCTGGCCGGCCCGGGCAACGCCTACGTCGCCGAGGCCAAGCGGCAGCTGTTCGGCGAGGTCGGCATCGACCTGTTCGCCGGTCCCACCGAGATCCTCGTGGTCGCCGACGAGAGCGCCGACCCGTTCGTCGTCGCCGTCGACCTGCTCAGCCAGGCCGAGCACGGCCCGGACTCACCGGCGGTCCTCATCACCACGTCCGAGGACCTCGCGCGCGAGGCCATGGCGCACGTCGAGCGGCTGCTCCCCGGCATGCCGACCAGCGACATGGCCGGGCCGGCGTGGCGGGACCACGGTCAGGTGCTCGTCGTGGACGACATCGACGAGGCCTTCGGGCTGGCCGACGTGTTCGCCAGCGAGCACGTCCAGATCCTGACCGAGGAGCCGCGCCGGGCCCTGGAGGGGATGCGCAACTACGGTGCCCTGTTCCTCGGGGAGGGGACCTGCGTCTCCTACGGGGACAAGGTCATCGGCACCAACCACGTCCTCCCCACGCGCGGGGCGGCCCGGTACACCGGCGGCCTCTGGGTGGGCAAGTACCTCCGGACGGTGACCTACCAGGAGGTCACCGACCGTGCGGCCAGCGCCGCCCTGGGCGAGCTGTGCGGCCGGGCGGCGCGGATCGAGCTCTTCGAGGGCCACGCCCGCTCCGGTGACGTCCGCGCGGCCAAGTACGCCGGGGCCGAGCTGCCCTGGGCACCCGACGTCTACGCCCCCGTCAACTGACCGACGCACCCCCGACCGAGAGGACCCCATGTCCGGCCGCACCGTCGACATCCACGCCCACGTGTTCACCCCGGCGTGTCAGGAGCTCGTCAAGGGCCTGATGGAGCCGCAGTACGAACCGTTCTCGTACTGGGCAGGGGCGGAGACCAACGAGTACCAGCCCAAGCACACCGCCGAGATCATGCCCAAGCTGACCGACGTCGACGTCCGGCTGGCCGACATGGACGCCATGGGCATCGACGTCCAGGCCATCTCGGTGGCGCCGCCGCAGTACTACTACTGGACCGACGTCGAGCTCGGCCGGACGCTCGCCCGGATGCAGAACGAGAACCTGGCCTCGATCGTGGCCGACCACCCCGACCGGTTCGTCGGGCTGGCCACGGTCCCGCTGCAGGACGTCTCGTCGGCGGTGGAGGAGCTCGAGCACTGCGTCCGCGAGTACGGCTTCCGCGGCGTGGAGATCAACACCAACGTCTTCGGTCTCGACCTCGACGACCAGCGGTTCCGGCGCTTCTTCGCCAAGGCCGAGGAGCTCGACGTCGTCGTCCTGCTGCACCCGAACGGCTTCACCCACGGTGAGCGGCTGCAGAAGTACTACATGACCAACGTGATCGGGAACCCGCTGGACACCACGGTGGCGATCAACCGGATCATCCACGGCGGCGTCCTCGAGGAGCACCCGGCGCTCAAGCTCTGCCTGGTGCACGGCGGCGGCTTCCTGCCCTTCTACTCCTCCCGGATCGACCACTCCTACGAGCTGCGCCCCGAGGGCCGGCACCACATCACCCGGCCCCCGAGCACCTACCTCAAGCAGGTCTACGTCGACTGCCTGGTGTTCGACTCCGTCCACCTGGAGTTCCTCGTCCAGCAGATGGGGGCCGACCACGTCGTCATCGGCACCGACTACCCCTTCGACATGGGCCACTACGACCCGCTGGGGCAGATCGACGGGGTCCGGGGCCTCAGCGACGAGGACCGCAACCTCATCCGCAGCGCGACCGCGGCCAAGCTGCTCAAGCTGGACGGCTGAGGCCCGCCGTGGACGTCGCCGTCATCGGGCTGGGCTGGTGGGGACAGAAGGTCCTCGACGAGCTGGCCGGCAGCGCGACCGTCCGGCCGGTGCTGGGGGTCGACCCCGAGCCGGCCGGGCGGGAGCGCGCAGCGGCGCGGGGGCTGGCGACGACGGCCGACCTCGCCGAGGCGCTGGCCGACCCCGCGATCGAGGCCGTGGTCCTGTGCTCGCCGCACCGGTTCCACTCCGCGCAGATCGTGGCCGCGGCCGAGGCCGGCAAGCACGTGTTCTGCGAGAAGCCCTTCAGCACCACCGTGGCCGACGCCGACGTGGCCCTCGCCGCCGTCGCGGCGGCCGGTGTGCAGCTGGGCGTCGGCCACGAGCGGCGCTTCGAGCCGCCGGTGGTCGAACTCCAGGCGCGGTGCCGCGCCGGCGAGCTGGGCACGCCGCTGGTGTTCGAGGGCAACTTCAGCCAGGACAAGTTCCTCGCCCTGCCCCCGGACAACTGGCGGCTGTCGAGCGTGGAGGCGCCCGTGGGCCCGTTGTCGGCGACCGGCATCCACCTCGTGGACCTCGCCGTCGGGCTGCTCGGTGAGCCGGTGGAGGTGTGGGCGCGCCTGGCCACCCGCGCCACGTCGTTCGGCAACGGCGACACCCTCTCGGTGACCCTGGGCTTCGCCAGCGGGGCCACCGCGAGCATCACCGCCATCCTCACCACGCCCTTCATCGGGCGGATCTGCCTGCTCGGCTCGGAGGGGTGGATGGAGATCCGCGACCGCGCCCACCCGGAGTCACCGGCCGGCTGGGACGTCACCACCCGCCACCGGGACAGCGAGCCGACCACCCGGTTCGTCCCGCCCAGCCCCGCCGTCCGCGACAACCTCGAGCGCTTCGCCGCCGCCGTCGCGGGCACCGCCGAGTACCCGATCCCCCCGGCCGAGGTCCGCGCCACCGTGCGCGCCTTCGAGGCGATCACCCGGTCAGCGCTCAGCGGGGCGGTCGAGCGGGTCCAGTGACGGTCGCCGGACCCGGGGCGGACGCCGCGCCGCCTCGGGTCCGGCGACGAACGACCGGCCGGCGGGGTGTGGCCGGACACATGGCGGACCGGTGGGCCGCCCGAGACCATGCCCTGTCCCACCGCTGCACCACCGCTGCACCACCGCTGCACCACCGCTGCACCACCGCTGCACCACCGCAAGGGCCATCCCCAGTGCCCATCCCCAGTGCCGAGGAGAGCGCATGCAGATCATCGACCTGTCCCAGGACATCTACGAGGGGATGAAGGTCTACCCCGGTCACCTGAAGACCGTGCAGTTCGAGCACGCCACGCACGAGGAGACCGCCCCACGGTTCGAGGGCGGCTTCTCGTTCCAGACGACCGGTTTCATCCTCAACGACAACGGGCCCACCCACGTGGACTCCTTCTCGCACCTGGACCCGGCGCCCGGCGCGGAGACCATCGACCAGATGCCGCTGGAGCTGTTCTACGGCCCGGCCGTGTGCCTGGACGTCACCGGCTTCGAGCCCCAGACCGACATCACCGCCGAGGACCTCGACCGCATCGAGTCGGAGTCCCCGGTGGAGGTGCAGCGCGGGGACATCGTGCTGTTCCACACGGCGACCTGGAACCGCTTCGTCGGCGACAAGCGCTACCTGACCGACTTCGCGGGGCTGGGCGAGTCGGCGGCGGAGTGGATCGTCCGGCGCGGCGTCAAGACCTTCGGCGTGGACAGCCCCACCCCGGACAACCCGGCCAGCAAGACCTACCCGGTCCACATGATGTGCCGCCGGGAACACATCACCCACTACGAGAACCTGGCCAACCTCGACCAGGTGGTGAACCGCCGGTTCACCTTCGTCGGGTTCCCGCTCAAGGTCCGCGGGGCGCACGGCGGCCCCACCCGCGCGGTGGCCCTGGTCGAGTGACCGAGCCGCAGGGCAGCCCGGTCGTCGCCGTCCTCGGCACCGGCACCATGGGTGCCGGGATGGTGCGGTCGCTGGTCCGCGCGGGGATCCCCGTGCGGATGTGGAACCGCGACGGCAGCAAGGCGCGGGCCCTGGCCGGCCCGGGGGCCGAGGCACTCGGTTCCCCGGCCGAGGCCGCCGACGGCGCCGACGTCGTGCTGACCATGCTGTTCGACGCCGGGGCGGCGGTCGACGCGGTCCGCCGGGCCGCGCCGGCCGCCGGCACCCTGTGGCTGCAGTGCTCGACCGTGGGCATCGAGGACGTCGACCGGCTCCAGGCCGTGGCCCGCGAGCTCGGTGTGGTGCTGGTCGACTGCCCCGTCCAGGGCACCCGCAAGCCGGCCGAGGAGGGCGCGCTGGTCCTGCTCGCCTCCGGTCCGGACGACGCGCGCGACCGGCTGGCGCCGGTGTTCGAGGCGCTGGGCCGCAGGACGCTGTGGGTGGGGGAGGCGGGCGCCGGGACCCGCCTCAAGCTCACCTGCAACGCCTGGGTGCTGACCCTCGTCGCCGGCGTCGCGCAGTCGGTGGCCCTGGCCCAGGGGCTGGGGCTCGACCCGCGGGACTTCTTCCGGGTCCTCGAGGGAGGGCACCTGGACGCCCCCTTCGCCCGGGTCAAGGGCGCGGCGATGATCGAGCGCGACTACGCGGTGTCCTTCGCCCTCCCCGGAGCGACGAAGGACGCCCGGCTCATCCGGTCCGCGCTGGGGACGGCCGGGGTCTCCGACCGGCTGGCCGCGGCCGTCCTGGCATCGCTGGAGACGGCGGCCGACCGCGTCGACGACCCGGGCTCGGTCGACATGGCCGCGCTGATCGAGGGGCTGCCCGTCGAGCCCCGGTGACGCGCCGGGGCCGGGCGCGGGTCGGTGGTGACACCGGCCGGCGCCCGCGCCCTGCGCCGGTGCTCAGTGGTGCCGGCGGCGGTGCTCGGCGAGCACGTCGAGCCCGAAGTCGGCCTGCGGGTCCCGCCAGACCGAGTGCGCGTGGTTGGCCCCCCGGGCGGTGTTGTCCCACTCCACCAGCAGCCGGGGGGCCTGCAGCCGGTAGTAGTGCGGCTGTCCGGGCTCGAGCGGGCCCGCCCACGCCACGTGCACGCGGTCGAGGTCGACCTCCGGCGCCAGCCCGTCGGGCACCCGGCCGACGTAGGCGCCGAGCAGGGTCTGCAGCAGGGCCCGCTGCTCGCGGTCGAGCTCGGTCGCCGGCAGGCCCCTCGGCTCGGCGGTCAGGGCCAGCCGGCGGTGGTCGGCGGCGTCGAAGCCGCTGGCGGCCTCGGCGCCCTCCGCCATGCGGGTGACCCGGTCGAGCAGGCGCGGCTCGGTGAACCGCTGCCGCCAGATGTCGGGCAGCTGCAGCATCTCGTCGCCCTCCCCGATCCGGGGGCGGTTGGCGCCGACGATGTCCGAGGGGGCCCGGTCGAGCAGCACCGCGGCCTCCCGCAGGTCCGCCGGGAGCGACCGGACCAGCTCCCGCGCCAGGTCCTCGGCCGTGCCCAGCGGCCGCAGGTCGGCGCTGCCGAGCAGCGGCGCGGACGCGGGGTCGGCACCCAGGAAGCACGGGGTCACCGACCGGACGCTCCCGTCGACGACGAGGTTGTTCAGCGACACGTGGTGGCCGCCGAACCGCCACCCCCACGGCCGGTCGCCGCCGGGGGTACCGAAGACGCGCAGGTAGTACAGCCCGGGGTCGCGACCGCGCTCCCGGCCCCAGTCGACCGACCAGCCCTCCAGGTGGTCGAGCACGTTCTCCCAGCCGATGACGGTGGAGACCGTGACGTACCCCGCGGTGGACAGGCCGCTGGCGACCAGCCGCATGGCCAGCTGCTGCTGCGCGGGGCGCTGCCGGCCCAGCGGGAGGCCGCCGTGGTCGGTGGGGGTGTAGTACCAGCGCAGCCGCTCGGCCTCGGCCGCCTCGTCGTCGGGGCCGGGCCAGGAGGCGAGCTCCCGCTGGTCGGGGTCCAGCGTGTCGAGCCACGCCGTGGCGGCCTCGGCCATCGCCTCGGCCACCTCGCGGGCCGCCGTCCCCGCCGCCGTCTCACCGGTCGTCGTCATGCCCCGAGACCGTAGGACCTGCCGGGGCGGCGTGGTTTACTCGTCGTGATGCACCCCACCGGCCTGCTCATTATCCCGTAGCGCGCAGTCACCTCTCGACCGCGCGCAGACCTCCCGTTCCCGGGGGGTCTTTTTCGTGTTCGGGCCGTTGCCGACCAGCCCCCGGAGAACCGATGACCCTCCACGCCGCCCCCGCCACGGACTTCCACGTCTTCGACACGACCCTGCGCGACGGCGCGCAGCGCGAGGGGGTGAGCTACTCCGTCGCCGACAAGCTGGCCGTCGCCCGGCTGCTCGACGAGATCGGGGTGGGGTTCATCGAGGGCGGGTGGCCCGGCGCGCTGCCCAAGGACACCGAGTTCTTCGCTCGTGCCCGCACCGAGCTCAAGCTCCGCCACGCCCAGCTGGTGGCCTTCGGCGCGACCCGCAAGGCCGGGGTCCGCGTGGCGGACGACCCGCAGGTCCGTGCCCTGCTCGACGCCGAGACGCCGGTCGTCTGCCTGGTCGCCAAGTCCGACGTCCGGCACGTCCGCGAGGCGCTGCGGACGACGCTCGAGGAGAACCTGGCGATGGTGCGCGACACCGTCGAGTTCTTCGTCGGCCACGGCCGGCGGGTGTTCCTCGACTGCGAGCACTTCTTCGACGGCTACCGGGCCGACCCGGACTACGGCGTCCGCGTGCTGGAGGCCGCGTTCGGGGCCGGCGCCGAGGTCGGGGTCATGTGCGACACCAACGGCGGGATGCTGCCGATGGACGTCGGGCGGGTCGTCGCCGAGGTCCGGTCGCGGGTCAGCGGCCGGCTCGGCATCCACTGCCAGGACGACACCGGCTGCGCGGTGGCCAACAGCCTGGCCGCGGTGGAGGCCGGCGTCACGCACGTGCAGGGGACGGCGAACGGCTACGGCGAGCGGGCCGGCAACGCCGACACCTTCGTCCTCATCGCGAACCTGGTGACGAAGATGGGCCTGCCGGTGGTGCCGGCCGAGTGCCTGCCGGAGCTGCAGCGGGTCAGCCACGCGATCGCCGAGCTGGCCAACATCGCCCCCGACGACCACCAGCCCTACGTCGGCGCCTCGGCCTTCGCGCACAAGGCCGGTCTGCACGCCAGCGCGATCAAGGTCAGCCCCGAGCTGTACAACCACCTCGACCCGGGCGTCGTCGGCAACGACATGCGCATCCTGGTGACCGAGATGGCCGGCCGCGCGTCGGTGGAGCTCAAGGGCCGCGAGCTCGGCGTCGACCTCGACGGCCACCCCGACGCGATCGCCCGGGTCGTCGACCAGGTCAAGGTGCTCGAGGCCGACGGCTGGTCGTTCGAGGCGGCCGACGCCTCCTTCGAGCTGCTGCTGCGCGCCCAGCTGCCCGACGCCCCCGCGCCGCTGTTCGAGCTGGAGAGCTACAAGACCTCGGTCGAGCACTGGGGGAACGGCGTCGTGGTCAGCGAGGCCACCGTCAAGGTGCACGTCGACGGGGAGCGGATCATCAGCACCGGCGAGGGCAACGGCCCGGTCAACGCCCTCGACAACGCGCTGCGGCAGGCGCTGGTGAGCCGCTACCCGCAGCTGGCCGGCGTCTCGCTCGCCGACTACAAGGTCCGCATCCTCGGCTGGAAGGGCGGCACCAGCGCCACCACGCGGGTGCTCATCGACAGCACCGACGGGGTGGGGGAGTGGACCACCGTCGGCGTGCACGACAACATCGTCGAGGCGTCCTGGCACGCGCTGGTCGACGCGCTCACCTACGCCGTCCGCCACCGGGCCCCGGTGCGCGCCGGGCAGGGCTGACCGGCACCGGGCGATGACCAGGTGACCTGGTCGCCGAGCGTCCTCCCGGACCGTGGCGGTGGGGGAGGACGCGTCGGGACCGGGTCACCTGGTCGTGGCGCTGCCTACGACCGGGGCGTGACCTCGCCCATCGGGCCGAAGCCGCTGACGTCCGGGGTGTCGATGTAGATGATCTGCGGCTGCTCCGCGACCAGGTCCGACATCCAGTCGAAGGCGGCCTTGGCGTGCGGGGTGGCCACGTGCGAGGCGCCGGCCTCGGAGTCCCGGAAGCCCTCGATGCAGACGAAGGTGTTCGGGTCCAGCACGCTGCGGGACCACTCGAAGAACAGGCTGCCCTCCTCGGCGTTCACCGCCGCGGCGTACTCGTCGGCCTTGGCCCGGAACTCGTCGATCCGGTCGGGCCGGACGGGGAACTTGATGACGATCAGGATCATGATCTCCTCCTTGGTCGGTCCGGGTGGGCTCCACGGAGCCGGCGGTCGGCTCCTGGTCGCGGTGTCGTCCGGAGGACGACGATGTCAGAGCGGGTCGAGGCGGCGGCGCAGCAGGCAGAACGGGTTGCCCTCGGGGTCGGCCAGGACGTGCCACCCCTCGTCGCCGGTCTGGCCGACGTCGGCCCGCGTGGCCCCGAGGGCCAGCAGCCGCTCCAGCTCGGCGTCCTGGTCCCGGTCGGTGGCGTTGACGTCGATGTGCAGCCGCGGCTTGCCCGGGCTCGGGTCGGCGACCCGGCCGAAGACCAGGGTCGGCGCCGGACCGCCGAACCCCGCCTCCGGGCCGATCTCCACCTCGTCCCGGTCCCGGGAGAGCACGCGGTACCCCAGGACCTCCGCCCACCACGCGGCCAGCGCCTCGGGGTCGCGGCAGTCGACGACGATCTCGCTGAGCCGGCACGCCATGGTCCGACCGTAGGGCTGTGGCGCCCTCGGCGCGGGTCAGTAGCCTCGGTGCGTGCGCATCGTCCGTTTCGCCTCGCCCTCCGGCATGTCCTTCGGTGTCCTCGACGGTGACGGCCAGGTCGCCCAGATCGAGGGACACCCCTTCGGCACCATCTCCTTCACCGGCCAGCGGTTCGCGCAGGCCGACGTCCGGCTGCTCTCGCCGATCCTGCCGAGCAAGGTCGTCTGCGTCGGGAAGAACTACGCCGCGCACGTCGAGGAGATGAAGACCGGCGACGCGCCCAAGGAACCGCTGCTGTTCCTCAAGCCGTCGACGTCGGTCATCGGCCCCGGGGACGCCATCCGCATCCCGCCGGGCAGCACCAACGTGCACCACGAGGCCGAGCTCGCCGTCGTCATCGGCGCCCGCGGCGCCCGGCACGTGAGCCCCGAGCAGGCGCTGTCGAGCGTCTTCGGCTACACGATCGGCAACGACGTCACCGAGCGGGACATGCAGCGCAGCGACGGGCAGTGGACCCGCGCCAAGGGCTTCGACTCCTTCTGCCCGCTGGGCCCCTGGATCGAGACCGACCTGGGGGCGCTGGGCAAGGACCCCGCCGACCTCGAGGTCACCTGCACCGTGGACGGCGAGCTGCGCCAGTCCGGCCGCACCAGCCAGCTGCTCTTCGACACCCCGACGCTGATCTCCTACATCTCGCAGGTCATGACCCTGCTGCCCGGCGACGTGGTGCTCACCGGCACGCCGTCCGGCGTCGGGCCGATCCGCCCCGGGCAGCACGTCGAGGTCACCATCGAGGGGCTGGGGACGCTGGCCAACACGGTCTCCGGCGCCGACACCACCTCCACGGCCGGCGGCGCCCGGTGACCGCTCCGGGGGCCGGAGTCCGCACCCGCTTCTGCCCGTCGCCGACGGGCACGGTCCACGTCGGCCTGCTCCGGACGGCGCTGTTCAACTGGGCGCACGCCCGGCACACCGGTGGCACGTTCGTCTTCCGCATCGAGGACACCGACGCCGCCCGGGACTCCGAGGAGTCCTACCGGCACCTGCTCGACAGCCTCCGCTGGCTGGGCCTGGACTGGGACGAGGGCCCGGAGGTCGGCGGTCCGCACGGTCCCTACCGGCAGTCGGAGCGGCACGAGGTCTACCGGGAGGTCGCCGCCAAGCTGCTGGCCGCCGGCCACGCCTACGAGTCGTTCTCCACCAACGAGGAGGTCGAGGCCCGCCGGCTGGCCGCCGGGCAGGACCCCAAGCTCGGCTACGACAACGCCGACCGCTTCCTCACCGAGGCGCAGAAGGCGGCCTTCCGGGACGAGGGCCGCCAGCCGGTGCTGCGCCTGCGGATGCCCGAGGAGGACCTCGTCTGGACCGACCTGGTCCGCGGCGAGGTGCGCTTCGCGGCCGGGTCGGTCCCCGACTTCGTCCTGGTCCGCGGCAACGGCGTCCCGCTGTACCCGTTCGTGAACCCCGTGGACGACGCGCTCATGGAGGTCACCGACGTGCTGCGCGGTGAGGACCTGCTGCCCTCCACGCCCCGGCAGCTGGCCCTCTACGCGGCGCTCACCGACATCGGGGTGGCGCGGTACACCCCGCGCTTCGGCCACCTGCCCTACGTGACGGGGGAGGGGAACAAGAAGCTGTCCAAGCGCGACCCGCAGTCCAACGTCGACGTCTACCGGGAGCGCGGCTTCGTCCCCGAGGGGTTCGCCAACTACCTGGCGCTGCTGGGCTGGTCGATCGCCGAGGACCGGGACATCTTCTCCATGGCGGAGATGGTCGAGGCCTTCGACGTCACGCGGGTCAGCGCCAACCCCGCCCGCTTCGACCTGAAGAAGGCCGAGGCGATCAACGCCACGCACCTGCGGGCGCTGCCGGTCGAGGAGTTCGTCGCCCGCGTCGTGCCCTTCCTGGCCGGCGCCGGCCTGGTCAGCGACCCGCCGACGGCCGAGCAGGAGCGGGTGCTGACCGCGATCGCGCCGCTGGCCCAGGAGCGCGTGGTGGTGCTCTCCGAGGCCGTCGACCTGCTGCGGTTCCTGTTCGTGGAGGACGTCGCGATCGACCCGGCCGCCGCCGCCAAGCAGCTGGCCGGCCCCGAGGCGGCCGAGGTGCTCGACGCCGCGGCGACCGCGCTGCGGGAGCTGCCCACCTGGGCCACCGGTGACATCGAGGCGGCGCTCAAGACCGCCCTCGTCGACGGCCTGGGCCGCAAGCCGCGCCAGGCCTTCGGGCCGGTGCGGGTGGCGGTCAGCGGCCGCACCGTGTCCCCACCGCTGTACGAGTCGATCGAGCTGCTCGGCCGGGACCGCACGCTGGCCCGCCTGGCCGCTGCCCGGGCGTCGGTCCCCGGCTGATCGGCGATGCCGTGACCGTGCCGCCGGGCTGGCTCCCGGGCCCGCCGGGACCCGCGGACGACGAGCCCTACACCGGGCCGCCGCCGACCGGGCCCTACGGGGCCCCGCCGTTCGTCCCGGGGGCGGTCCACGGGGTCCACTCGCTGCCGGCCACCGGCGCCGCGGCGGGCCCCGTGCCGTGGCCGCTGGGACCGGTGCCGCTGCAGCCGGGACCGCACACCGCCCCGCCGGGACTCCCGCCCGGCGTGCGCTGGGCGCCGCCGCCGGGCACGCCGCCGCACGACGTGCCGGTGCCGTACCTGCAGGCGATGCGCTCGCGGGACTGGCGCTGGTGGCGGCCGCTGCTCGGGCTGCTGCTGGTCGTCGTGGTCTACACCGTGGCGGCCACCGTGGTGCTGCTGGCGGCGCTGGTCACCGGGGCGTTCCCCGACCTGCAGCTGCTGGACCTGGTCGACCCCGGCGTCCTGCTGATCACCAACCTGTCGCTGATAGTGGCGATCCCGATCGTCTGGCTGGCGTGGGTCGCGGCGCACGGGATGCGACCGGGCTGGTCGTCGTCGGTCGTGGGACGGCTGCGAAGGCGGCTGTTCCTGCCCTTCACGCTGCTGTCCCTGCCCACGCTCGGTGCGGGGATCCTGCTCAGCGTCCTGCTCGGGTTCCTCACCGGGGCCGGCGAGGTGACCGGCCCGGTGGCGTCCTACGGCTGGCTGCTGGTGGTCGTGGTGCTCACCACGCCGCTGCAGTCGGCGGCCGAGGAGTACGTCTTCCGCGGCTACCTCAGCCAGGCGATCGCCGGGTGGATCCGCGGGCCCCGCGCGGGGGCGCTCACCGCCGCCGTCGTGACCGCCGCGCTGTTCTCCGCGGCGCACGCGCCGCCGGACTTCTGGACCTTCCTCGACCGGTTCGCCTTCGGCCTGGCCGCCTCCGCCGTCGTGTGGCTGACCGGCGGGCTGGAGGCGGCGATCGTCCTCCACGCGGTCAACAACGTGCTGGTCTTCCTGCTGGCCGGGGGGCTCGGCGAGGGCGTCACCACCGAGGCGGTGCCGGCGGGGACGGGGCTGGTCGTCGTCGCCGTCGACCTGCTGGCGATGGCCGGCTACGTCGTCCTCGTGGCCCGTGCCCGGGGGCGGCTGCGGCCCGAGACGCTCACCCCGGCGCTGGACCTGCGACCACCGTCACCCCGGGGGGTGGCGAACCCGCCGCAGAGCGTCGGGTATGGTGGTGGTCAGCGCCGCGAGGTGCAGCACGACCCTTGGGGTATGGGGTAATTGGCAGCCCGACGGATTCTGGCTCCGTTAGTCTAGGTTCGAGTCCTGGTACCCCAGCGAGGAAGCTGTTCTGTCCTGGGAGCAGCGTTCCTCTGCACCACCGCACGGCCCCGTCGTCTAGCGGCCCAGGACGCCGCCCTCTCACGGCGGTAGCGAGGGTTCGAATCCCTTCGGGGCTACAGCAGGGGAGACCCCCTGGCCACCCGGCCAGGGGGTCTCTCCCGTTCCGGGGCGGGTGCGCTCGTGGGGCCGGTGCGCGGCCCCGGTCGGGGGCATGGCAGGATGGTGCGCGCACGGCCCCGTCGTCTAGCGGCCCAGGACGCCGCCCTCTCACGGCGGTAGCGAGGGTTCGAATCCCTTCGGGGCTACAGCAGGGGAGAGCCCCCGGCCACACCGGCCGGGGGCTCTCGCCGTCCGGGGGCCGGGTGGCCGCCCGACCAGGCGCGGGACTAGCGTCTGGGCGCCGCTCACGGTCGGTGACGGGCGGTGGGGAGGCGGGAGTGCACGTGATCCGGACGAGTCGTCGGCTGGCCGACGGCCGGGAGATCCTCTACTTCGACGCAGGCTCTCCGGCCCCGGAACGGACGGCGCAGGACCCCCGCGACCTCCCGCCGGTCAGCACCCACTCGCAGCTGCGGTGGGACCCGCTGCTCGGTGAGTGGGTGGTCCTGGCCTCGCACCGGCAGACGCGGACCTTCCTCCCGCCGGCCGACCTGTGCCCGCTGTGCCCGACCCGGCCCGACCGCGAGCCCACCGAGGTCCCCGAGGCCGACTACCAGGTCGTCGTCTTCGAGAACCGCTTCCCGTCGCTGGCGACCGCGGTCGAGCGCGACGTCCCCCCGACGGCTCCCGGTGCGCCGCTGACCGAGCTGCGCCCGGGCTTCGGCCGGTGCGAGGTCGTGGTGTTCACCAGCGACCACGACCGCTCCTTCGCCACCCTCGGCGCCGAGCGCGCCCGCCTGGTGGTCGACGTGTGGGCCGAGCGCACCGCGGAACTGTCCGCCATCGAGGGCGTGGAGCAGGTCTTCGTCTTCGAGAACTCCGGCGAGGAGATCGGGGTGACCCTCTCGCACCCGCACGGGCAGATCTACGCCTACCCGTTCGTGACCCCCCGGGTGGAGAAGGTGCTGGCCTCGGTCGAGCGGCACCGGGCGGACACCGGCGGGGACCTGTTCGCCGACCTCCTCACCGCCGAGCGCAGCGGCCCGCGCGTGGTCGCGGCCAACGACCACTGGACGGCGTTCGTGCCGGCCGCGGCCCGCTGGCCCTACGAGCTGCAGCTGTTCCCGCACCGGCGGGTCCCCGACCTCCCCGCGCTCACCGACGAGGAGCGCGACGCGCTGGCGGAGGTCTACCTCGACGTCCTCGGCCGGTTCGCCCACCGGTTCGACACCCCGATGCCCTACATCGCCTCGTGGAACCAGGCGCCGGTGGGCCGCGGCCGCGAGGACTGGTGGCTGCACCTGCAGCTGTTCTCGCTGCGCCGGGCGCCCGGCAAGCTCAAGTACCTGGCCGGCTCGGAGTCCGGGATGGGCGCGTTCATCAGCGACACCACGCCGGAGGACGTCGCCGAGCAGCTGCGGAACGTGCGGGTGACGGGCGAGTGAGCATCGCAGGGAGCGCCAGCGAGCGAGGAGCGGAGCGAGTCCGGAACCGGACCATCGGAGACGTGCGGGTGACGGGCGAGTGAGCGTCGCAGGCAGCGCCGTCGAGCGAGCCCGGAAGGCCTTCGCGGAGGCGTTCGGCGGGGAGCCCGAGGGGGTGTGGGCCGCGCCGGGCCGGGTCAACGTGATCGGCGAGCACACCGACTACAACGACGGCTTCGTGCTGCCGGTGGCCCTGCCGCACACCACCCGCGCCGCCGTCAGCCGCCGCGACGACGGCCTGGTCGCCCTCGTCTCGGCGCAGCACCCGGGCGACCGCGTCGAGGTGCCCGTCGCGGAGCTCGCGCCGGGCCGCCCGGGCGGCTGGGCCGGCTACCCGGCGGGGGTCGTCGACGCGCTGCGGGACCGGGTGCCCGGCGGGGTGAGCGTGCTGGTCGACGGCGACGTCCCGGCGGGCATGGGCCTGTCGTCGTCCGCCGCCCTGTCGTGCTCGGTCGCCCTGGCGCTGCGCGACCTGACCGCACCCGACCTCGCCGTCGCCGACCTGGTCGACGTCGCCCGGCGGGCCGAGAACGACTTCGTCGGTGCGCCGACGGGGATCCTCGACCAGTCCGCGTCGCTGCTGTGCACCGCGGGCCACGCGCTCTTCCTGGACACCCGGGACCGCAGCTCCGAGCAGGTCCCCCTCGACCTCGCGGCCGCCGGCCTGGAGCTGCTCGTCGTCGACACCAGGACGACGCACGACCACGCCACCGGCGGCTACGGGGACCGCCGCCGGGAGTGCGAGCAGGCCGCCGAGCGGCTCGGGGTGGCCGCGCTGCGCGACGTCCCGGACGTCGCCGCCCTCGCCGCCCTGGACGACGGCACGCCCGAGGGAGCGGTCCTGCTGCGGCGCGCCCGGCACATCGTCACCGAGAACGCCCGGGTCCTCGACGTCGTCGCGCTCCTGCGCGGGACCGAGGGTCCGGGGGCGATCGGGCCGGTGCTCACCGCGGGGCACGCGTCCCTGCGCGACGACTTCCAGATCTCCACGGTGGAGCTCGACACCTGCGTGGCCACCGCGCTGGAGGCCGGCGCGCTCGGGGCCCGCATGGTGGGCGGCGGTTTCGGCGGCAGCGCCATCGTGCTCGTCGATGCCGCGCTGACCAGCGATGTCGCGACGACGATCACGGGTCGATTCGCGCAGGAGGGGTACAGCCCGCCGCGGACCTTCGCTGTCGTGCCGTCTCCGGGGGCCCACCGGCTCGCCTGAGCCCGTCCCACCCGACCCGAGACCGGAGGTCAGCCCGCCGTGGACGCCCTACGCCTCGATGCGAACTTCGTCGACTACCTGCTGGTGGTCGTCTACTTCGCCGTCGTCCTGCTCATCGGCTTCGCGGCCCGCCGCCGCGTCTCCGACAGCCTGGACTTCTTCCTCTCCGGGCGCTCCCTGCCGGCGTGGGTGACCGGGCTGGCGTTCATCTCGGCGAACCTCGGCGCGGTCGAGATCATCGGGATGTCGGCCAACGGCGCGCAGTACGGCATGCCGACGATGCACTACTTCTGGGTCGGCGCGGTGCCCGCCATGCTCTTCCTGGGCGTGGTGATGATGCCCTTCTACTACGGGTCGAAGGTGCGCAGCGTCCCGGAGTTCATGCGCCGGCGGTTCGGCACCGGCGCCCACCTGGTGAACGCGCTGTCCTTCGCGCTGGCCCAGGTGCTCATCGCCGGCATCAACCTGTTCCTGCTGGCGACCATCGTCGAGTCGCTGCTGGGCTGGCCGTTGTGGCTCTCGCTGATCGTGGCCGCCGCTGTGGTGCTCAGCTACATCACCCTCGGCGGGCTGTCGGCGGCCATCTACAACGAGGTCCTGCAGTTCTTCGTCATCGTGGCCGCGCTGCTGCCGGTCACCCTCATCGGCCTGCACCGGGTCGGCGGGATCGGCGGCCTCATCGACCGGGTCACCGCGGCCGGGGACGAGGAGCAGCTGCGGTCCTGGCCCGGCACCGAGCTGTCGACCTTCGAGAACCCGGTGTGGTCGGTCGTCGGGATCGTGTTCGGCCTGGGCTTCGTGCTCTCGTTCGGCTACTGGACGACGAACTTCGTCGAGGTGCAGCGCGCCATGGCGACCAAGTCGATGTCCGCGGCCCGGAGCACGCCGATCATCGGCTCGTTCCCGAAGATGTTCGTGCCGTTCATCGTGGTCGTCCCGGGCATCATCGCCGGCATCCTGGTGCCGGAGATCCAGCAGCTCAAGGCCGGTCAGGACAGCAGCCTGCAGTACAACGACGCGATGCTCGGGCTGATCCGGGACGTGCTGCCCAACGGCCTGCTCGGCGTCGCGATCGCCGGCCTGCTGGCCGCGTTCATGGCCGGTATGGCGGCCAACATCTCCGCCTTCAACACCGTCTTCAGCTACGACCTGTGGCAGCAGTACGTGAAGAAGGACCGGCCCGACGGGTACTACCTGCGGGTCGGCCGGTGGGCCACGGTCGGCGCGACGGTGGTCGCCATCGGGACGGCGCTGATCGCGTCGGGCTACAGCAACCTGATGGACTACCTGCAGACGCTGTTCGGCTTCTTCAACGCGCCGCTGTTCGCCACCTTCATCCTCGGCATGTTCTGGAAGCGGATGACGCCGACCGCGGGCTGGGCCGGTCTGGTGTCCGGCACGCTCGGCGCCGTCCTCGTGGCCGTGCTCAGCGAGGACGCGCTGGGCGCGGCATCGGTCGGCGTGATCCCGCTCAGCGGCCAGGGCGCCAGCTTCGTTGCTGCCAGCGCCGCCTTCGTCGTCGACATCGTGGTCAGCGTCGCCGTCACGATGGTCACCGCGCCGAAGCCGGTGGCCGAGCTGGCCGGCCTCGTGTACTCCGAGACCCCGCGCGAGCAGCGGACCGACCCGGAGGCGCACCGGCTGCCCTGGTACCAGTCGCCGACCAAGCTGGCGGGGATCTCGCTGGTCATGGTCGTCGTCCTCAACGTCGTCTTCCGATGAGCGCCGCACCCGCAGAGGAGCCGCACGTGAGCAGCACCGGACAGCAGCCCGAGAAGCACCGGGCCGGCGCCTTCGACGTCCGCAACGTCATCGCCGGCCTGATCGGGTTCTACGGCGTCGTCCTGGTCCTCATGGGCCTGTTCGCCAACGACGAGGCCGAACGGGCCAAGACCGGCGACTTCAACGCCAACCTGTGGGTCGGCATCGCGATGCTGGTCTTCGCCGCCGCCTTCGGGCTGTGGTCGCGGCTGCGCCCGGTCGTCGTGGAGGAGCACCCCGCCGACGACGACCGGCCGGTGCACTGATCAGGACCCGTCGAGCACCGTCACCGGCACCCGCTGCACCAGGTTGTTGGCCATGCCCTGCCGGTTCCACGGTTGCTCGGTGGGCTGCGCGCCGACCGCGTCGCTGGCGCGGACGACGAACTCGTAGCGGCCCGGCTCGGCGGTCCACGGCAGGACCCAGGCCCGCCAGGCGAACGGGTGCGCCGGGTCCGGGGGCGCCAGGTCGGCCTCGACCCAGCTGCGCCCGCCGTCCGGGCTGACCTCCACGGAGGTCACCGGCGCCCGGCCCGACCAGGCCCGCCCGGTCAGCGTCACCGGCCCGGGGCGGCAGAAGCGCTCGCGGGTCATGAAGTCCGGGAAGCCGGGGGGTGTCATCAGCGCCCGCGGGGCGATCCGGGTCACGGGCTCGCCGGCGTCGTCCGCGTCGACCTTGAGCCGGTAGGCCGTGGCGTTCTGGAACCCGTCGAAGGGACGGTCGAGGACCTCGATGCGGGTCAGCCACTTGACCTGCGCCATGCCGTACCAGCCGGGGACCAGCAGCCGCAGGGGAGCGCCGTGCTGGGACGGCAGCGGCGCCCCGTTCATCGCCCACACGAGCAGCACGTCGGGGCGGCACGCCTCGGCCAGCGACAGGCCCCGCGTGTAGTCCTGCTCGACGCCGCGCTCGAGGCCGTGGTCGGCGCCGGTGAAGGCCACGTCGACGGCGGCGGGGGAGGGACCGGCCTCCTCGAGCAGCGGCGCCAGCGGGGTGCCGGTCCACTCGGCCGAGCCGACCGCCTCCAGCAGCCACGGCTGGCTGACCGGCCGGGGCTCGAGCCGGGCGCGCCCGTTGCCGGCGCACTCCAGCAGCACGCGGGCGGTGACGGCCGGCCGGCTCCGCAGCGCGTCGAGGTCGAGCCGCAGCGGCCGCTCGACCGCCCCGCCGACCTCCAGCCGCCACCCGGCGGGGTCGACCGCGGGGATGTCGTAGTGGGTGAGCACGTAGTGCAGGCCGGGTGGCGTGACGTCGTAGCGCAGCGCCTCCAGCGGCATCCCGTGGTTGCGGGTGGCCAGGGCCAGCTCGTCCAGGCCGATGCCCTCCCCGGGCTCGGCGATGCGGAAGCGGCCGCGGGTGGACACGTCGGTCAGGCTCATGACAGGTGTGTACGCCCGCCCGTCCTGCCGGGGAAGGGTCGTTCAGCGTGCGGCGCGGGAGATGGCGCCGGCCGCCTCCAGCACGGCGCCGACCACCTCGGGGGAGGGGCGGCGGCCCAGCCGCTCCACCGGACCGGAGATGGAGACCGCGCCCAGCACCCCGCCCGCGGCGTCGCGCACCGGTGCCGACAGCGACGCCACGCCGGGCTCGCGCTCGGCGATGCTGTGCGCCCAGCCCCGCCGGCGGACGTCGAGCAGCGTGCGGGCGGTGAAGCTCGCCGCCGGCAGCAGCGGGGTGACCTCGTCGGCCGGGGCGAAGGCCAGCAGCGCGTGGGCGGCCGAGCCGGCGGTCATGGGCAGCCGCGCCCCCACGGGGACGGTGTCGCGCAGCCCCGAGGAGCGCTCGGCGGCGGCCAGGCAGACGCGGGTGGCGCCGTCGCGCACGTAGAACTGGGCGCTCTCACCGCTGGCGTCCCGCAGCGTGGCCAGGTGCCGTCCGGCGATCTCGGCGAGGTCGGCGGTGCCGCGGCCCAGCTCGGCCAGGCCGGGGCCGGGCGCCCACGCCCCGG
Source organism: Geodermatophilus sp. SYSU D01105 (assembly GCF_054050095.1). Lineage (NCBI taxonomy): Bacteria > Bacillati > Actinomycetota > Actinomycetes > Geodermatophilales > Geodermatophilaceae > Geodermatophilus > Geodermatophilus sp. SYSU D01105. Next base: position 6,924 of record NZ_JBJGYR010000023.1, on the reverse strand, counting down.
CGGTCGTGCGGCGGACCAGGCGGTGACCCTCCAGCGCCACCGCCAGCCGGTGCGCCGTGGCGCGCGGTAGGCCGGTGCGCTCGACCAGCTCGGCGAGGGTCGCCGGCTCCGCGGCGACGGCGCGGAGGATGGCCACTGCTTTGTCCAGCACGGCGACGGGGTTAGGCTGTCCCACACAGCAATACTCGCATCCCACATCATGGGATGGCCAGCAGGCCGCAGTGAGATCCGCACCCAGGAGGGACCAGCCGTGCCGAAGACCCTGGCGGAGAAGGTCTACGACGCCCACGTCGTGCGCAGCGCCGCGGGCGAGCCGGACCTGCTCTTCATCGACCTGCACCTCGTCCACGAGGTGACCAGCCCCCAGGCCTTCGACGGCCTCCGGGCGGCCGGGCGCACCGTGCGCCGTCCGGACCTCACGATGGCCACCGAGGACCACAACGTCCCGACGCTGGACATCCTGGCGCCGATCGCCGACCCGATCAGCCGCGCGCAGGTCGAGGCGCTGCGCCGCAACGCGGCCGAGTTCGGCATCCGGCTGGCCCCGATGGGCGACCGCGACCAGGGCATCGTGCACGTCATCGGCCCGCAGCTGGGGCTGACCCAGCCGGGCATGACGATCGTCTGCGGCGACAGCCACACCTCCACCCACGGGGCGTTCGGCGCGCTGGCCTTCGGCATCGGCACCAGCGAGGTCGAGCACGTGCTGGCCACGCAGACCCTGCCGCAGTACCGGCCCAAGCAGATGGCGGTCACCGTCGACGGCGAGCTGCCCCCAGGCGTCTCGGCCAAGGACGTCATCCTCGCCGTCATCGCCGAGATCGGCACCGGCGGTGGCCAGGGCCACGTCATCGAGTACCGCGGCAGCGCCATCGAGAAGCTCTCGATGGAGGCCCGCATGACGATCTGCAACATGTCGATCGAGGCCGGGGCCAAAGCCGGGCTGATCGCCCCCGACCAGACGACGTTCGACTTCCTCCGGGGCAGGCCGCACGCCCCGCAGGGCGCCGACTGGGACGCCGCCGTCGAGTACTGGTCGACGCTGCGGACCGACGAGGACGCCGTCTTCGACCGCGAGGTGCGCATCGACGCCTCGACGCTGACGCCGTTCGTCACCTGGGGGACCAACCCGGGCCAGGGGCTGCCCATCTCGGAGCGGGTGCCCGACCCGTCGGACTTCGCCGACGAGAACGACCGGCGCGACGTCGAGGGGGCGCTGGCCTACATGGGCCTGACCCCGGGCACCCCGCTGCGGGAGATCGAGGTCGACACCGTCTTCCTCGGGTCCTGCACGAACGGCCGGATCGAGGACCTGCGCGTCGCCGCCGAGCTGCTGCGCGGCAAGAGGATCGACCCGGACACCCGGATGCTCGTCGTCCCGGGGTCGGTCGCGGTCAAGGCGCAGGCCGAGGCCGAGGGGCTGGACCAGGTCTTCCTCGAGGCCGGCGCCGAGTGGCGGGGTGCGGGCTGCTCGATGTGCCTGGGCATGAACCCCGACCAGCTCAAGCCGGGGGAGCGCTCGGCCTCCACGAGCAACCGGAACTTCCAGGGGCGACAGGGCAAGGGCGGCCGCACCCACCTGGTCAGCCCGGCCGTCGCCGCGGCCACCGCGCTCACCGGCCACCTGACCGCCCCGGCCGACCTGGCCGACGCCGACGTCCCTGCTACGGCTGGAGTCTGACCCCGATGGAAGCCTTCACCACCCACACCGGCACGGCGGCCCCGCTGCGGCGGACCAACGTCGACACCGACCAGATCATCCCGGCCGAGTACCTCAAGCGGATCACCCGCACCGGGTTCGAGGACGGCCTGTTCGTCGCCTGGCGCACCAACGAGCCGGACTTCGTGCTCAACAAGCCCGAGTACGCGGACGCCTCGATCCTGGTCGCCGGGCCGGACTTCGGCACCGGCTCGTCCCGCGAGCACGCCGTCTGGGCGCTCATGGACGGCGGGTTCCGCGCGGTGATCAGCTCCCGGTTCGCCGACATCTTCCGCAACAACTCGACCAAGGCCGGGCTGCTCACCGTGCTGCTGCCGCAGGCCGACGTCGAGGCGCTGTGGAAGGCGATCGAGGCCGACCCGACCACCGAGGTGACCGTGGACCTCCAGGCGAAGGAGGTCCGCTACGCGGGCGTCACCGTGCCCTTCGAGATCGACGACTACACCCGATGGCGGCTGCTGGAGGGGCTCGACGACGTCGGCCTGACCGAGCGGCACGTGGCCGACATCGAGGCCTACGAGGCGGCCCGCAAGCCCTGGCTGCCGAAGGCGCTGCCCGCCCTCCCCGCCTGAGGGAGGACCCCGTCCTCCCCACCGCTCGCCCGCTCGCGGCGGTGCCCTGGACGGGGCCGGAGGGGCGGGGACGCACACGGCGTCCTCGCCCCCCTCGCGTCTCAGCGGGGGGCGGCGTCGTCGGGGTCGGGGTCGAAGTGGCGGTAGTAGTCGGCCGCCAGCGCCCCCGGCCGGCCGGCCAGGGCCCACACGCTGCCCTTCGCCGCCGGCGGGTGCAGCCGCCCGGCCACCCCGGCCCAGCGGACGCCCAGGCTCAGCAGGACCGACGGGATGGCCCCGCCCTGGCTGCAGACGACGGTCACCCCCGGCTCCTCGCGCGGCTCCAGCAGCCGCTCGACGACGGTGAGGCCCGCCTCCGGGTCGGCGCTGAACTCGACCTCCCCGAGCTCCGGGCAGTCCTCCACCGGGAGCCCGAGCCGATCGGCCAGCGGTTGCACGGTCTCCCGGCAGCGGGTGCGCCGCGCGGTCAGCACCGCGGTCGGGGCGAACAGCGGCAGCACCTCGGCCAGCCGCGCGGCCTGCCGGCGGCCCTTGGCGTCCAGCGGCCGCAGGTCGTCGGGGCCGTCCCACTCCGACTTGTCCCCGGCCCGGCCGTGCCGCACCAGCAGCAGGGTCGGCTCCCGGGGGACGTCGGTGCGCGCGAGGTCGGCCAGGACCGCGCGGTCGGCGTCGTGGCTCACCTGCTCGGCGGCGTCGTCCAGGGACAGCCAGCGCAGGTCGTCGACCTCGGAGTTGGGCGTGAACTCCCCGCCCACCACCCGCATGAGCCAGTAGTCGACGCGCTTGACGCCCTCGGCGACCTCGTACTCGGTGCGCACGCTCCGCCGCCCCGCGACGACGGCCAGTCCCGTCTCCTCGACGGCCTCCCGGACCGCGGCGGTCAGCGTGTGCTCCCCGGGGTCGAGCTTGCCCTTGGGCAGCGACCAGTCGTCGTACTTGGGCCGGTGCACCACCGCCGTCTCGACGCCCCCGTCAGAGGCCGGCCGCCACAGCGCCCCGCCCGCGGCCCGGACGACCATCAGGCGGTGCCGTTCGCGTGCTCGGCGACCATCGCCATGAGCCCCGCCTGGTAGTCCCGTCCCTCCCGGCGGGTCCAGGTGGCGTCGGGCCCCAGCTCCCAGCAGCGGACGTCCTCGGCCATGGCCCGGTCGAAGACGTCCTCCAGGGTGCGGTGCGCCTGCTCGTCGCAGACCTGCAGCAGCACCTCCACCCGCCGGTCGAGGTTGCGGTGCATGAGGTCGGCGCTGCCGATCCACCACTCGCCCTCGCCCGCGTTGCGGAAGTGCATCACCCGCGAGTGCTCGAGGAAGCGGCCGACGATCGAGCGCACCCGCACGTTCTCGGACAGGCCCGGGACGCCGGGCCGCAGCGAGCAGATGCCGCGGATGAACAGCTCCACCGGGACGCCCGCCGCCGAGGCCTCGTACAGCGCGTCGATGACCTGCTCGTCGACCAGCGAGTTCACCTTGATCCGGATGCCGGCCGGCCGGCCCTCGCGGGCGTGCCGGGCCTCGCGGCGGATCTTCTCCACCAGCCCGGCGCGGACCCCGTGCGGCGCCACCATCAGCCGGCGGTAGGTCGTCTGCCGCGAGTAGCCGGTGAGGGTGTTGAACAGGTCGGTGAGGTCGGCGCCCACCCGCGGGTCGGCGGTCAGGATGCCCAGGTCCTCGTAGAGGCGGGCGGTCTTCGGGTTGTAGTTGCCCGTGCCGATGTGGCAGTAGCGGCGGATGACGCTGCCCTCGCGGCGTACCACCAGCGCCGTCTTGCAGTGCGTCTTCAGCCCGACCAGGCCGTAGACGACGTGGCAGCCGGCGCGCTCCAGCGAGCGGGCCCAGCTGATGTTGGCCTCCTCGTCGAAGCGCGCCTTGATCTCCACGAGGACGACGACCTGCTTGCCCGCCTCGGCCGCGTCGATGAGGGCGTTCACGATCGGGGAGTCGCCGGAGGTGCGGTAGAGCGTCTGCTTGATCGCCAGCACGTTCGGATCTGCGGCGGCCTGCTCGATGAAGCGCTGCACGCTGGTCGCGAACGACTGGTACGGGTGGTGGACGAGCACGTCGCCCTCCCGCAGCGTGGCGAACACGCTCTTGGGCGTCTCCCCCTCCGACAGCCGGGGGTGGGTGGCCGGCACGAACGGCTCGTCCTTGAGCTCCGGCCGGTCGAGGTCGACCAGCGCCCACAGCGCGGCGAGGTCGAGCAGGCCGGGCACCTGGACGACGTCCTCCTTGTCGACCTCCAGCTCGTTGATCAGGACCTGCAGGATCCGGGGGTCCATCGACTCGGCGACCTCGAGGCGCACCGCGGGGCCGAAGCGGCGCCGGGCCAGCTCGCGCTCCAGGGCCTGCAGCAGGTCCTCGTCGCGGTCCTCCTCCACCTCCAGGTCGGCGTTGCGGGTGACGCGGAACAGGTGGTGGTCGAGCACGTCGAGGCCGGGGAACAGCTGCGGCAGGTGGGCGGCGATGAGGTCCTCGAGGGGCAGGAAGGTCGCCTCGGAGTCGGGCGCGCCCACCGGGATGAACCGCGGGACGTTGTTGGGCACCTTGAGCCGGGCGAACCGCGGCGCCCCGGTGTCGGGGTCGCGCACCGAGACGGCGAGGTTGAGCGAGAGCCCGCTGATGTAGGGGAACGGGTGGGCCGGGTCGACGGCCAGCGGGGTGAGCACCGGGAAGACCTGGTCGCGGAAGTACTCGCGCAGCCGCTTGGCCTCGACGTCGGCCAGGTCGTCCCAGTGCACGATGCGGATCCCGGCGTCCTCCAGGCGCGGGGTGATGTCCTTGGTGAACACGTCGCCGTGCCGGTGCACCAGCTCGCGGGTCCGCTCGGTCACCCGCGCCAGCTGCTCGCGGATGGTCAGCCCGTCGGGGGAGCGGACGGTGAGCCCGGTGCTCTGGCGGCGCTTCAGGCCGGCGATCCGCACCATGTAGAACTCGTCGAGGTTGCTGGCGAAGATCGCGAGGAACTTCACCCGCTCCAGGAGCGGCAGGGAGTCGTCCTCGGCCAGCTCGAGGACGCGGGCGTTGAAGTCCAGCCAGGACAGCTCGCGGTTGATGTACCGCTCGGACGGGACGCCGGATCGGGTGGAGGGCACGCGGTCATCGTGCCGCAGCAAGGTGAACGGCGGGCAACGCTCAGGGGCGTTCGAGGGTCCCCGCCAGCAGGGCGCCGGTGTGCTCGCCCACACCGAGGGCCACGGCCGCGGCCAGGTCGGCGGCGGTGTCGACGTCCCGGGCCAGCCCCGGCCAGCTCCCGGTGAGCTCCACCGCGCCGCCGGCGCGGTGCCGCCCGGCCGACCCGGCCCCGAACGCGGGGGCGAGGTCGGCGCCGGCGGCGGTGAGCAGCGTCGTCCCGGTGCCCTGCGCGTCGGCGACGAAGCAGCGCGGCGCCGTCCCGGCCGCGGTCAGCGCGGCGGTCAGCTCGTCGGGCCGCAGCGCCGGGAGGTCGGAGGACAGCGCCGCGACCGTGCGGCTGCCGGCGGCGCGGGCGCCGTGGGCGAGCGCGGGGTTCAGGCCGCGGTCGGGCTCGTCGGGCACGGTCCGGGCGCCCAGCGCGGTGACCGCGGCGGCTGCCCGCGGCTCGTCGGTGACCACCAGGACCTCGGCGACCGCGGCCGAGGCGAGCGCGGCCGACACGGTGTCGGCCAGCAGGGCCAGCACCAGCTCGGCGTGGGCGGAGCCCGGCGGGCCGCCGAGGGAGTCGGTCAGCGGGGTCAGCCGGGTCTTGGCCACGGCGAGCCGTTTCGCCGGGACGACGACCGACCACCCTGACACGGGTCCCATGTGACCACACCGGCCGCGGGAGGGGGCGCTCCGCCCGCGCCGGGGACCCCGTGCAGCGGGGGGACCGGACCAGGCCCGATCATGGGCGCAGATCAATCCCGCGGCGGCAGGCCGCGGGAGCGGCAGGAGGGAGGGCGCCGGTGACCCAGGACCGGTCCCCGGGGATCGCGCGCCGACCGGGAGGTCCGCCGTCGCGGTGGCGGACGCGCGGGCGGATCCCGCCGGCGCTCGCGCTGTGCGTCGCCGTGGTGTACCCGCTGGTCTCCCTGCTGTTCCGGATGCGCTACCGGCACGCCGAGCGGTTCCCGCGCACCGGGCCGGTCATCGTGGTGGCCAACCACGTCTCGGTCCTCGACCCGCTGGCCTGCGCGCGGCTGGTCTGGGACTGCGGCCGCGTCCCGCACTTCCTGGCCAAGGCCTCGGTGTTCACCGGCGTGGTCGGGCGCATCCTGCACAGCGCCGGCCAGATCCCGGTGGCGCGCGGCTCGGCCGACGCCCGCGCCTCGCTGACCGCCGCGGAGGCCGACCTCGCCCGCGGCAACGTCGTCGTCATCTACCCGGAGGGCTCGGTCACCCGCGACCCCGACTGGTGGCCGATGGAGGCGCGCACCGGCGTGGCCCGGCTGGCGCTGACCACCGACGCGGTCGTGCTGCCGGTGGCCCAGTGGGGGCCGCAGCGGCTGCACGACTACCACGCCAAGAAGCTCCACCTGCGGCTGCGGGTGCCGGCCGACTACCTGGTCGGCGAACCGCTGGACCTCGCGGTGGGGGGGGGGGCGGGCCGCCCCGGCCGGGCGCCGCGCGCCGCCCCGCAGCGCGAGCTCTCACCACCCCACAATTACGCCGTACGGCTCCA
>NZ_JBJGYR010000022.1:0-92855 GCF_054050095.1 Geodermatophilus sp. SYSU D01105 | reverse complement strand
GCGGGCGGCCGGGGGGGTGGCGGGGCGGGGGGGGGGGGGGGGGGGGGGGGGGCGGGGGGGGGGGGGGCCCCCCCCCCCCCCCCCCCCCCCCCCCCCGTCCCCCCGCCCCGGTACGGCCCCCCTGCAGGGGCTCGCCGCGAGCTGGCGAGCGGCGGGGGGCAGGAGGGTCCTTCCTCTACCCTGGGCGGGCGGGGCGCGTAGCTCAGCGGGAGAGCTCTCGCCTTACAAGCGAGCGGTCGCCGGTTCGATCCCGGCCGCGCCCACAACTCCGCATTTGACCTGCGGTTTCATCCCGGATGCGGTAGTCTGGCAGCAAGCACAGCCGCCAGACACTGCGTAACACTCGTCCGGGAGCCGCCCGCCATGAGCCTCGCCGTCGTCCCCGACCTGCCCGCCGACACGCCGTGGACGGAGTACCGGCGGGACTGGCTGGTGGCCCTGCGCGCCCAGGACAAGAGCCCGAACACCCTGAGGCTCTACACCGGGGCGCTGGACCGGCTGGCCGGCTGGGCGCAGGCTCGGGGCGTCGCCGACCCGGCCGAGCTGACCCGCCGCCACCTGGACGCGTTCGTCGCCGAGCTGCGTGAGGGCTGGAAGCCCTCCACCGTCTCGCTGACCTTCCGGGCGTTGCAGCAGTTCTTCCGCTGGCTGCGGGACGAAGAGGGCACGACCAGCCCGATGGAGGGAATGCGGCTGGGCGCGGTCCGTCCGCCCGAGATCAAGCCGCTCACCGACGACCAGCTCCGCGAGCTGCTGGCCTCCTGCGCGGGCCGGGAGCTGGTCGACCGCCGGGACGCCGCCCTGATCCGGCTGCTGATCGACACCGGCTGCCGCCGCGCCGAGCTGACCGGGCTGCGGCTGGCCGACGTGGACATGACCACTCAGGAGATCACCGTCGTCGGCAAGGGCGACGGCAAGAGCGGGGACAAGGTCCGCACCGTGCCGTTCGGCGCGAAGACCGCCCAGGCACTGGGCCGCTATCTGCGGGTGCGGAAGGCCGACCCGGCGGCCGGGCGCACCGACCGGCTGTGGCTGGCCGAGAAGGGGCGGGGGCCGCTGACCGCTGACGGCATCAGGCAGATGCTCACTCGGCGGGGCGAGGCGGTCGGCATCGACCGGCTCTACGCCCACCGGTTCCGGCACACCTTCGCCCACGCCCACCTAGCGGCCGGGGGCAGCGAGACCGGGCTGATGGACCTGGCCGGATGGTCCAGCGCGCAGATGGTCCGGCGCTACGGGGCCAGTACCCGGGCCGAGCGGGCGCGGGCCGAGCACCGGCGGCTGGCCCTCGGCGACCGGATCTGACCATGATCCTGGGTACCCATACCCCCTAGGGGCAGTTGCACTGGCTGGTGGACCCCCTCGCGCCGCCGTAGCGAATCGTGTACCGTCTGTGCTTGCAGCGGTTCCCCTGGGGGCTTGCGTCCGACTCCCATAGTGGATCGTTGCCGTGACTGCGCGGGGTCCCTGAGGGATCGGCCCCGTGGCGGGCGGACTGAGAGTCTTAGCGTTCAGCCTGAGTGACTACGAAGCCGGATTCGGACATGGGCGAGACGTAGCGGCACAGGCAGCCACCCCCACCAGGGAGCTGCCCCCGCATGCCCGTTGACCGAAACCTTGCCCACCTGCGCGCCCAGGTCGCCGCCCACGCCCGCTGGGCCAAGGAGCCCGACCGCACCGCCGCCACCGCCGCCGCCCGGGTCGCCGCCGCAGGACGCTGGGAGCGTCAGGTCGACCCCGAGGGGGTCCTTCCTCCCGAGGAGCGCGCCAGGCGTGCTGAGAGCGCCAGGCGGGCCGACATGGCCCGCCTGGCCTTGGCGTCGGCCAAGGCCCGCCGGAAGCGCAGCCACCAGGGCGGTCGGACGGCGTGAAGCTGGCTCAGACGCGCGACGAGGGCGCGGCGTCCGAACACGCGCCCTCGTCGGCTTTGATCGACCCCCCGGCCAGGGAAGTCGCCCGCCAGGCTACCGGCCGCGCATCTGAGGACCGTTCCTCAGACGCGGCCCGTTCGGTGGTGACCGCCTCCGAGCGGGCGTTGCTGTCTTGCCTGTTGCGGCTGGACGCCCCCCGCGCCGTCCAGGTCGCCAAGCTGGTTCGGCCCGAGGAGCTAGCCAGCCCGGCGCTGGCCGAACTGTTGACCGTCGTGACCGCCCTGGCCCAGCTGGGCATCGACCCCGAGCCGACCGCCGTCCTGGCCTTGATGCGGGGCGAGGGGCGGGCCAACGGCGCGCGCACGCAGGCCGTGGCCCTGCTGCTGACAGACCTCCACGCCAGCGCCGCCGTGCCTGCCTCGGCCCGGTTCTACGCCGCCGCCGTTCTCAATGAGGCGACCCGCCGCCGCGCTCACGAGGCCGCTGCGCGGGTCGACCAGGCCGCCGAGCGGGTGCCGATCGGCGACCTGGCCGGCCTGGTGCGCCGGGAGTTGGACGCCGTGCAGGCCCTCGCCGAGCGGGCAGCCCGGGCGGGCATCCGATGAGCGCGCCGCAGGCCACGGACGAGGACTGGATGCGGGAGACGTACGGAGAACCACCCGAGCCGGAACCCGAGTTCGGGGCGACACCGCAGGCTCCCGACGACGACCTCACCGAGCGCCGCCGGGGCAAGTTCACCCACTCCGACCAGGCCGCCGTCCTGGCCCGCGACCTGCTGGCCGGGCGCTACCTGTTCACCAAGGAGCTGGGCTGGCTGCGGTGGGACGGCCGCCGGTGGCGGGACTGCCCGATGGAGCTGGTCCGCGACGAGATCTCCGAGCACTACCGCCGGTTCAACGACGCCGAGCACGCGCGGATCCTGGCCGAGGCCGGCGGCACCTGGGCCGATGTCGGCAAGGCCGACCGGGACCACCTGGCACGCCTGAACCGGCTGCTGTCCAAGGGGTGGTTGGATGCCGTCACCGCCCTGGCTGGGGGCAAGGTGCTGGTGGAGGCCACCGCCTTCGACGCCGACCCGGACCTGCTCAACGCCGCCAACGGCGTGGTGAAGCTGGCCACCGGGGAGCTGGGGCCGCACGACCCGGCGCTGCTACTGCGCAAGATCACCGAGGTCGCCTACCGGCCGGAGGCCCTGGCCGACCCGGATCTGACGCGGGTGTTGGAGTGCATCCCCGACATTGAGACTCGGTGCTGGATGCAGGTCCGCCTCGGGCAGGCCGCCACCGGCTACGTGCCGCCGGACGACCTGCTGATCCTGCTGTTCGGTGGCGGGGCCAACGGCAAGTCCACGCTGATGGGCACGGTCATGAAGTGCCTCGGCGAGTACGCCGCCGCCGTGGACGACAAGGTGCTGCTGGATGACACCAGCAGCCACTCCACCGAGCGCATGGAGCTGTTCGGCGCACGCCTGGGGCTGACCGAGGAGGTCCCCGGCGGCCGGAAGCTGGACATGAACAAGATCAAGAAAATTGTCGGGACGCCGGTGATGCAGGCCCGCCGGATGCGCTGCGACCCGGTCACCTGGCAGCCGACGCACGCCCTGTTCATCACCACCAACGCCACGCCGATCGTCGGCGACACCGACCACGGCGCGTGGCGACGGCTGGCCAAGGTGACCTTCCCGCTGCGCTACCGGCCCGAGGGCGAACCCTTGGAGGGCGCCGACGACCGGCGGGGGGACACCGGGCTGCGCGCCCGGATGGAGATCGCCGACCCGGCCCTGTTGGAGACGGTGCTGGCCTGGCTGGTCGACGGCGCACGCCGCTGGTACGCCGCCGGCCGGTCCATGCCGCCGCTGCCGCAGCGGGTCCGGGACGACACTCGTGCCTGGCGCGCCGAGACCGATCTGATCCTGTCGTTCATCGACGACCGGCTGGTGCTGGGGCCGGGGAGCTGCGTGCTGTCCACCGACCTCTACGACGAGTTCGTCGCCTGGCTGGACACCCAGGGGATCGGCGCGTGGTCGGCCAAGACCTTCAAGCCCCGCCTCCTAGAGCACCCGACGGCGCAGGCCGCCAAGGTCACCGCGGCGCGGACCAAGAAGTACGAGGACCTGGACCGGCCCGGCAGGAAGGCCTACCTGCTGCTGCCCAGCACCCAGCAGACCGTCGTCCGCAACGTCCGCTTCCGCCGCGACGACGAGGACGCGGACGGCGGAGACCACGCTCGCGAGGCCCCCCACAAGGGGTCCCTGCTCGGGGAGTCCGCCATGTGAATGACCAGGCCAGCGGGGGGTTGCAGCCGTTGCAGGCAACCTCCGTAACCCCTACGCGAAGGCCGGATCTAGAGATCTACAGGGCTTGCCTGCAATCCCTGCAACACACCCAGGAGAACAAGATCATGATCCCCTCCATCATCCAGCCCGATGCCATGCCCTCGTGGGATGACCAGTGCGCCGTCAAGAACATCCCGGTGGCCATGACCAGGGCCGCCCTCGACGGTGACCTGGACGCCCTCACCGAGCTGATGCCGGAGGGCTGGCTCGACGCCGTCAACGCGCTCGGCACCGCCGTGCTCATGCTGGCCGCCGTCATCCGCGCGCAGGTCGGCAACGACCCCGAGGCCCACGCCAAGATCCTCGACACCTGCCGTGAGGTCATCCAGCGCGGCCGGGGGCTGTGATGGCGCAGAGGAACCCTCAGGCCGCCGACGCCGTCCACGTCGCCATGCAGAAGGCGATCAACCTAATCGAGGCCAAGGTGACCGGCCAGCCGCTCGACCTCGACGGCGTCGCCGACCTCGATGAGCTGCCCCGCGTGACGCTGGCGCTGGTCACCATCGGCGACTCGCTGGTCCGCAGCTTCGACCGGCCGACCGCCGAGGTCATCGATGCCCTGCGCCTCATGTGCATGACGGCGGTCGACTGATGACGCCGGAGGGGGCAGGGGACCCCTCCCCCCGGCCGATCGCGGACACCGCAGGGCGCGCGCATTTCGACGCCCGAGGGTCTGGGGGACACGACGTGACCACGGAAACCACGACGAGGAAGAGGAAGGCGATGACCAGGACCACGACGAAGACGCAGAGGGCGAAGACGACGACCTCGACGCCGGTGAACGCCGCAGGCGAGGAGGAACTGCTCGACGACCGGGTTCGCGATCTCAACCCCGCTCGCTGGCCGGCCTGGGCGCGAGCCCGGTACGGCGTGCAGCACCCGGCTGGCGAGGTGATCGAGCCGCTGCGGATCGATGAGGCTCCCCGATGACGGCGACCTGCCCGGAGTGCGCGGGGCCGCAGCTCCCCGGCCACCCCAAGGGGCACCTGGTGTTCGACCACGACCGGACCACCTGCGCCCTGGGCCGCGCCGAGGACGCCACCGCCGACGCCGACCTGCGCCGCGCGGCCGGATGGCTCGGGCCGTTCGCCCGGCCGGTCACCGACGCCGAGAAGACCTTGCTGGCCGCCGTGGGGATCGACCCGGCCGTCATCGAGCCGTGGACCAACGTCACGCCCATGTCGCCGGGGATCCTCCGGCGGTACTGGACCCAGAAGAAGGGCATCGCCGCATGACCGCCAACAGCACCAAGACCGAGCCCATCACCGACGACGCGAGGAACATTCCTCAGGTGAACCGAGTCGAGGACGGCCGGGAACCCCGGACGCCGGCTCCTGACCCCGACCACGACCACGAGGGCTCAGGCTCTCAGCGGGGCGCTCAGGGCGAGGACGCGGAGATCCAGCACGACGGGGTCGACCAGGAGGAGCGGCCTGGCCGGCGTGAGACCCGGTACCGGCGTGAGCGCAACGAGGCCCGGGCTCGTGTCCAGGAGTTGGAGCAGCAGGTCGAGGGCCTGCTGTCCCGAGAGGTCGCTCGGATCGCCGGGGACACCTTGGAGGACGGCTCGGACCTCATGCTGTTCATGCCGGACCTCGCCGACGTGCTGGACGACGACGGCACCCCCAATCCAGCGAAGGTCGCCGAGCGCGCCAAGCAGCTCGTGGAGTGGAAGCCGGGCCTGGCGAAGGGAGCGCGGGTGCCGACCATGTCCTTCGGTCAGGGTCGCCGGCTGGCCGTCGACCAGGGCAGCGGCGTCACCTGGGGTGGAGTCCTGCGCGGACACGACTGAGCTTCACGGCATCCGGGATCCCCAAAGGCCGTCTGGCACAGTGACGGCGTGCCGCGCACCTACTGGCTCGACCTGTTCACGGTGGAGACATGGCAGGAGTTCCGCGACCATGGCGCAAGCGTGTCCGGCTTCAGCGAAGCGCGGATGACCACCGTTCGGCGGATGAAGCCCGGCGACTACCTCCTTTGCTACCTCACGCGGGCGTCTCGCTGGGTGGGCATCTTGGAGGTGACCGGCGAGGCGTACTTCGACCCGACCCCGATCTGGTCCTCGCAGCCGTTCCCTAGCCGCATCCCGGTCAAGCCCGTCATGGCCCTCGACCCTGAGTTCGGTGTGCCGGTCCTGGATATGCGGGACGAGTTGACCGTCTTCCAGAATTTGGAGAACCCAAATCGGTGGAGCGGGCCGTTCCGCGGCTCGCCCGCGAAATGGAAGCCCGCCGACGGTGAGGCCATCGTGCGCGCCCTCCAAATCGCCATGGACAACCCCGTCGAGCGCCCCCTCGGCAAGATGCGCCGGATGCCTGGTCGGGAAGTTGTGGTGGTCAGCGACCCCGAAGGCAACGTCGTCGACCCGGCCCCCGTGGACGACCCTGTCGAGCCGACGGCCGGCGACGATGAGGGCACAACTCACACCGAGATCCAGTACCTGCTCGCCCGCCTGGGTGCCGACATGGGCTTCGAGGTACACCTGGCCCGCAATGACACCAGCCGCGTCTGGAAGGGACAACGACTCGGCGACCTCCCGCGTCTGCGCGAGAACCTCCCACAGCAGTTCGACCCGACCACCAACCGCACCATCGAGCTGATCGACTTGCTCTGGCTTCAGGGCAATGCCATCACGGCCGCCTTCGAGATTGAGAGCACTACCTCCATCTACTCTGGCCTGCTGCGGATGAGCGATCTGCTCGCCATGCAGCCCAACATCGCCATCCCGTTGTTCCTTGTCGCGCCAGACGAGCGGCGCAACAAGGTCATCCAGCAGGTGAACCGGCCGACGTTCGACCGGATGAAGCCGCCCCTCGTGGAGGTCTGCCGGTACATCTCCTTCGATGTCTTGCAGGAGAGCCTGCAGCAGGCCCAGGCGTTCGTGCGCTACCTGAAGTCCGACTGGTTGCAGACCATTAGCGAGTCATGCGCCTACGACGAGGTCTAGCGCCGTATGGGCAATCCGTAGGCGCCCGCGGAGCTTGGGGTCGACCAGTACGACGACTTCTCGTGGGGGCCGTGACTACGCGGACGAGTCAGTGAGGCAGTTCCGAGCGTGCCCTTGTCGGAGGCGAGTGCCAGCCCACCTCACTACTAGCGAAGGTTGGCCGCCAGAATCGACCCCAGTGATCCAATTACGCCCGCAATGAGAGCACTCGCGCCAGCGAGCAGGGCCACCCTGATGGACGCCTGCCTTTCTGCGCGGGCAGAATCCACCCCATCGACTATCTCGGGCTCTTTTTCCAGGATTGAGTCAATCACGTACGAGGAAACAAGTCTGGCCTGAGGCGTACCATCTGTAATCATCCTTGCCGTCCACCTGTCGCCCGACTTTAGCAGTTCGGGGCCGAATGCCAAGCGACTGTCGCGCACTGTGACTGCCGAGGGCGAGTCCGGCGGCAATACATACGCCACTTTTCCTGCAACCTCGAACTCAATGGGTCGACCACCATCGAAGAGTGAGGAAGGGATGTCATCGCTGCCGACGTTCCTTATGGACAGCGTCGCAATACAGGGGTTGCGTATCGCGCGGTCAGAGACCCGTACTTCGACCAAATTTCGCCACTCCTCATTCCCCTGCGAGAAGAGGGCGTCGACATGGAAGCTCCACCTAATTTCTCTCTTGGGCCTTTTAAGCGCCCGCCTACCGTAGTATACAGCAACTGCGATGCTGACTACGGCCGCGACTAAGCTTCCAAGGGCTACCCAGTCGGCAAAAGACAATGGTCGGCTCCTTCAAGCTAAGAAGCGAGAGACCCCCGCGAGCGCATCCCTTGCAAAGCCTGTCGTCGAACCGGAGGCACAGCCTATCCGCGCCGCCCAACCAGTGCACGTCGCTGATCAAGGCGGGTGCCGTTGTCACCCGGGCCTGGCATGATCGACACCAGCTAGTCCGGTGCTGCGGTCTGCGATCCGGTGCAGGGCCAGCACGACGCGCCAGCGGCGCACCCGAGGGTCCGTGGCCCGAGGGATCACCCCGTCCGTACCGGGGCTGACTCT
Source organism: Geodermatophilus sp. SYSU D01105 (assembly GCF_054050095.1). Lineage (NCBI taxonomy): Bacteria > Bacillati > Actinomycetota > Actinomycetes > Geodermatophilales > Geodermatophilaceae > Geodermatophilus > Geodermatophilus sp. SYSU D01105. The sequence continues at coordinate 84,650 of NZ_JBJGYR010000022.1, read as the reverse complement.
CGGAGCCAGCACGCATGACCCTGACCACCGGCACCACCGGACCCCTCCTGACCCCCGAGCAGGTCGAGAGCCTGCTCATCAAGCCCGTCCTGGCCGCCAGCGTGGCCCTCAACCCGCTGTGCAGCCGGGTGCTGCGGCCGACCGCCCCGTCGGTCCGGCTGCCCGCCGTCACCGCCGACCCCACCGCCGCGTGGGTCGCCGAGGGCGCGGAGATCCCGATCTCCGACCTGACCACCGCCGAGGTCGACGTCCTCACCAAGAAGGTGGCCGGCCTCTCCGTCGTCACCTCCGAGCTGGCCGAGGACAGCTCGCCGGAGGCCACCGCCGAGGTCGGGCGGGGCCTGGCCCGTGACATCGCCCGGAAGGTCGACGCGGCTTTCTTCGGTGACGGAACCGCCCAGAGCGGGGAGCAGCCTGATGGGCTGGCCGCCCTGACGGTCGGCGCGGGTGGCGTGCAGGACATCGCCGCCGGAACCGCCCCGACCGACCTGGACGCCTTCGCCGAGGCCCAGATGCTCGCCGCCAACGTCGGCGCGCAGCTCACCGCCTTCGTGACCAACCCCGCGACCGCGCTGGTGCTGGCGAACATGAAGGAGGCCACCGGCTCGGGCAAGCCGCTGCTTCAACCGGACCCGACCCAGCCGACCCGCCGGGTGATCTTCGGGGTGCCGCTGCTGACCTCCCCGGAGGCCCCGGCCGGGACGGTGTGGGGGCTGCCCGCCGAGCGGGTCGTCACCGCCGTCCGGCGCGACGCCGAGGTCAAGGCCGACCGGTCGGTGTTCTTCACCAGCGACCGGGTCGCCGTCCGCGCCACCTGCCGGGTCGGGTTCGGGTTCCCGCACATGGCCGCTCTGGTCCGCATCCGGCTCGCTGCGAGCTGACCGAGGCGGTAGTCGGGAGGCAAGGCCCCGGCAGGGTGCTCAACGCCCGCCGGGGCCTTGCTGATGTTTACCGCCGACGCCTGCTGAGCTCTCCGACGCCCAGCAGCGCAAGGATGGCCAGGAGGGCCTGGGTCACGGGACCGACCACGTCGGCTGATCTGGTGATGATCATGGCGATGACGAGCGTGGCGCACGCTGCCACCATCACTACGCACACCAGGATCGTCGGCCCCCCGGTGGGGGGACCTGAGGGGGAGCCCCCGTCGGGGGCGGTTGACAAATGGCAATTTGACGGCATGCTGAACTCCTCTGGTGTTCAGCCCATGTAGGCACGGGCGCGGTTAAGGACAACGGAGACCAAGAGCAGCCTGGTGTGGTCAGACGCCAGGCTGCTCGCCTGTTCAGGTCCTTGTGACCCTTCGGCTCTCGGTCGACCGCCCCGCTAGGTAACCATCACTGAGCGCGACGGACAAGAGCCGGGCAAATGGCATTTTGCCTGCTCAGCGAGGGTGTCCATGGGTAATGGACAAATTGCACCTACTGAGCATCAACTCGGGGTGTACGGTCAGTCGCGCTGACCTGCCGGTTCTCACTTCCGGGCGGATTGCTTTATAGGAAATGTTTCCGCGGAAGCGATCCCGTGTGACCTACCTAACATCTCCTCGACACGCCGAACGCGTCTTAACGACACGCCGCACATCGGCTAGGCCCTTGTCCTCCGGGTCACTGGGTGCCTGGCCGACCGCGAGGCCGACCAGGCACCCAGGGACTTAGCGGACCAGCGGCAGCAGTGTCGCCACGACCGTCGTCAGGTCAGGCGAGTCGGCGAAGATCGCCGTCAGCGTGACTGCGCTCGCAACGATCGCCAACCGGATGACACGCTGCCACCCCTGAGGCGGAGGCGGCGTATCAGCGGCGCGCCTCGGCTTCACCCCCGACGAGGGGGGAGGCACCTCTGTGGCGTACATACGCTGGCGTACACGAGGTAAGGATGTGTACGCTCCGGGGCTACAGGGGGGGTTAGGTGTCGGGGGGGTATGACCCACGGCGGTTCCTCTCTGTGTGTGGTGACGGACGGCGGCCTTTCCGGGCCCAACCATGGGGCCGCCGTCCGGAGCATCTTCTCAGTCCCCTGGTAGCCGTAGGCGGGCGCTACGGCGCGTCCCGAGCGACACGCCGTAAATTTTCCCTGACGCAGGGTGCTCGGCCATGTGATCGTTCTTCACCTCTGCCAAGCCGTTGTCCTCCGGGTCACAAGAACCTTGGCGGATCCTCTGGGTCCTGCTCTTGGACCCTCCGCGCAGACACCGCTGTAACACCTGCACAGCCGGAGCGCACCCGCCTGCAAAAGCGCTGGTAAGCACAGCGTTCAAGCCCTGTCTGCTTACAAGCGAGCGGTCGCAGGTTCGATCCCTGCCGCGCCCACCCCATTCCGGCCCGGGTCGAGGATCGAGGGCCGATGGTCCCTGGGCTCGCGTTCGGGAACTCCCTAGTGTCGCCAGGCGCACGCGGTCGCTGCCGTCCGAGGACGGGCGACCGGTCAGTGGCCCACCGACCGGGGAGGTCCCCGTGGCCCACGGCATCCTGTCCCTGCCGGGCTGGCTGATCGGCGTCCTGCTCGTGCTGGTGCTGCCGGCGCTGGTGCTGCTCGTCCAGTGGGGGATCCGCCGCCGGTGGCCGGCCATGGCCGAGGGCCAGCACAACGACGTGGTCGGCTTCATCATCGCCGTCGTCGGCGTCATCTACGCCGTCCTGCTGGGGTTCGTCGTCATCGTGACGTGGGAGGCCTTCAACGAGGCCGAGTCGATCGTCGGCCAGGAGGCCAGCACCCTGCGCAGCATGTACCGGGAGAGCGCCGCCTTCCCCCCGGAGTCGCGGGAGCAGGTGCACGACCTGGTGCGGCAGTACGCGGCGGAGGTCGTCGAGGCCGAGTGGCCCGCGATGGCCGAGGCCGAGCCGGGGGACCCCCGCGTCGGCGACGTCCTCGACGAGATGGCCCTGGTCATCTCCTCGGTCCCCGTGACGACGCCGGCCCAGCAGGAGTTCGTGGGTGCCGAGACCCAGCGGCTCAGCGAGCTGGTGGCGTTGCGGAGCCAGCGCCTGGACTTCGCCGACCGGGGCATCCCCGGGGTGCTCTGGACCGCCCTGGTGGTCGGCGGCGTCGTGACGGTCGGCTTCGCCCTGCTCTTCGGCCTGCAACGGGCCGTGCTGCACTCGCTCATGGTGGGCAGCCTGGCGGCGCTCGTCGGTGTCCTCTTCTTCGTGACGCTGATGATCAACTACCCGTTCGCCGGCGACGTCGCCGTCGAGCCGGAGCCGTTCCACCGGGTGCTGGCGGACTTCGGACCCTGACCTGTCGCTGAACGGACGGCGAGCCGTCGTCGTCCGGCGACCGGGCCCGTTGACACGGTCGAGGGCGAGTGCTGGGCTCCGGGCCGATGTGACGTGGGTCACGTCGGGCTCGTATCCCCCCGACCCCAGCGCCGAGACGCGGCCTGATCAAGGGATGGCCATGAAGTCGATCTTCTTCCACCTGATGCCCTACCGAGACCTCCCTGCCGACTTCGAGCAGCGGTACGAGAGCATCTGGATCACCCCGCCGAACACCGAGCTGTGCGACCCGCGGCAGGTCGCGCAGTACTACCAGTGGAACCTCGACGAGCTGGAACTGGCCGACCGGCTCGGCTTCGACGGCGTCGGGGTCAACGAGCACCACCAGAACGGCTACGGCTTCATGGCCTCGCCGAACATCATGGCCGCAGCACTGGCCCGGCGGACGCCGAACAACAGCGCGATCATGGTGCTGGGCAACACGCTGGCCCTGTACTCCCCGGCCACCCGCGTCGCCGAGGAGATGGCGATGCTCGACGTCCTGTCGAACGGGCGCCTCGCGGCGGGCTTCCCGGTCGGCACCTCGATGGACGTGAACTTCTGCTACGGGGTCCCGCCGACCCAGACGCGGCCGCGGTTCCGGGAGGCCGAGGAGCTCATCATCCAGGCCTGGACGAGACAGGGCCCGTTCGCCTTCAACGGTCAGTACAACCAGCTGCGCTACGTCAACCCGTGGCCGCAGCCGCTGCAGGAGCCGCACCCGCCGGTGTGGCTCGCCGGCGGCGGATCGGTCGAGACCTGGGAGCTGGCAGCCACGAAGGACTACACGTACAGCTACCTGTCGTTCTTCGGCGCCAAGTTCGGCAAGAAGCTGATGGACGGCTTCTGGGCCAAGATGGACGAGATGGGGGTCGACCGGAACCCCTTCCGCGCCGGCTTCGCGCAGCAGATCTGCGTCTCGGAGACCGACGAGCGAGCGGAGAAGGAGTACCTGGAGCACGTCTCGTACTTCTTCAACAAGTGCCTGCACATCCCGCCGTACTTCTTCGAGGCGCCGGGATACCGCACCCGCAAGAGCGCCGAGTTCGCCATCAAGACCAACCAGCCGGGCGCCATCGCCGCGGCGGCGGCGCTGGAGAAGAACTGGAAGACCCTCAACGAGGAGGGCTTCATCATCGCCGGCAGCCCGACCACGGTCGCCGACCGGCTCATCGAGGTCGCCAAGACCCTGCGCGTCGGCAACCTGCACGCGCTGCTGCAGATCGGCTCCATGCCGCACGAGCTGACGAAGAAGAACATCACCCTCTTCGCTGAGGAGGTCATGCCCCGCATCCGCTCCGTGTGGGACGCCGAGGGATGGACCCACGAGTGGTGGCCGTCGGGGGCCGCCGTCCGAGCCGTCACCGAGCCCGCCGGCGCGCAGGCCTGAGGGAGGGAGGAACCGATGACCACCACCGCGCCCGCGCAGGTCGACGAGCGGATCGTCGAGGTCGGCCCCCTGCAGGCCCGCGTCCTCGTCGCCGGCACCGGCGACCCGGTCGTGTTCCTCCACGGCGTCGGCGGCCTGGTGTGGGATCCGCTGCTGGAGGCGCTGGCAGCGGGGCACACCGTCCACGCGGTCGAGCACCCCGGCGCCAACGACACCGAGGCGCTGGCCAGGCACCTGCCGGGGATGTGGGAGCTCGTGCTCTTCTACGACACGCTCTTCGACACCCTCGGCCTCGACCGGGTGCAGCTGGTCGGCCACTCGTTCGGGGGCATGGTGGCCGCGGAGGTGGCGGCCAACAACCCGCGGCGGGTCTCCCGGCTGGCCCTGATCGCGCCGATCGGTTTCTGGCGGGAGGACGCGCCCATCCCGGACATCGCCGGCATCCCACCGGAGACGCTGCCGGGCCTGGTCCTCGCCGACCCGGCCAGTCCGCTGGCGAGCATGCTGACCCCGCCGGCCGACGACCCGCAGGCGCTGTTCGAGGCGGCGATGCGGATGGCCAGCATCCTGCACTTCATCTGGCCGCTGCCCGACAAGGGTCTGCACCGGCGCATCCACCGGGTGACCGCGCCGACCCTGCTCGTCTGGGGGGCGCAGGACAGGCTGGTCGACCCCGTCTACGCCGAGGAGTTCACCTCGCGGCTGCACGACTCCCGCCTCGAGGTCGTCGACGGTGCAGGTCACCTGCCGCAGCTGGAGCAGCCCGAGGCGGTCCGGGACCTCGTCCTGGGCTTCCTCGGTCGCGCGCAGGCCTGAACGGCGACGCCCTCCCGCTGCCCCTCGGAGGGCGTCGGGAGGACGTCGCGGCCTCTCAAGCGGCGGCGGCCTGCCGAGTGGCCGGCGGGACGTCGGGGCGCGGGAACGCCGGGCGCAGGAACACCGGCGGGCGGAACGGCGTCCACGAGCCCTCGCGCTGGGCGAGCCGGTCGGCGATCGCCCAGATCGCCGCCGGGTGGTGGCCCAGGCCCAGGTGGCTGGCCAGGACGGCGATGTTCTCGCAGCGCTCGCCGGGGGTGTCCAGGCAGGTCTGCCAGTGCACGATCCCGTCGAAGTGCGAGTAGATCGACGTGGCAGGCACCTGCAGCGGGTTGCAGTCGTCCTCCAGCGGCAGGGTCCGGTGCTCGACGTGCAGGTGGGAGTACCGGTCGAAGGCCCTCGACGCCCGGCTCTGGCTGTGCCGGGCCAGCCGGAAGGGGGTGCCGAGGGTGATCACCTGCCGGACCGAGTCCGGCGTCCGGCGGGCCAGGTCGCGGGCGAAGATGCCGCCCAGGCTCCAGCCGACCAGGCTGACCGGGCGGCCGTAGCGGTCGCTGAGGTCGTCGAGCCGGTCCCGCATCCCGCCCACGCAGGCCGCGGTGGGGCCGATGTTGCGGCCGAGCCGCCACCCGTGCACGTGGTAGCCGAGGCGGCGCAGGACCCCGCGCAGGGCCCGGGTGGAGCTGTCGTCGGCCAGCAGGCCCGGCAGCACCAGCACCGGGTGCCCGTCCCCCCGCGGCAGGCGCTGCATCAGCGGCCGGGCGGCGAGGAAGAGCCCGAAGTCGGCAGCGCCGCGGGCCGGCTCGCTCAGGTAGAGCGGCAGGGCCGGGCCGTCACCCCGGAAGCGGTCCCCCAGCGGTCGTGACACGTCGTCCTCCTCGCCGTCGCGGCCCGTCCGGGCCCGTCTGCTGGGTACCACTCTGCGAGGACGGTCACACCTGACTGTCGCGACGCGCGGGGCGGGCGACTCCGGACTGTGGCACTCGTCACGCGCGCCGCACGGGTCCCACCCGCAGTGGCGGGCCGCCCCGCGGGTCGCCTGGCGGCCCGGGCCTCCTCGGGGCAGCGTGGACGGGAACCGCCGACGGGAGGGGTGTCGTGGGAACCGAGGACGACGGGCTGCGTGGGCGCAGCCGCACCGTGGACCTCGACGGGCCGGTCCACTGCGTCGACTACGGCGGCGACGACGACCCGGGCCGCCCCGCCGTCGTCCTCGTGCACGGCCTCGGCGGGTCGCACCTGAACTGGGACCTCCTCGCCCCCCTGCTCACCCCGCACGCCCGCGTGCACGCCCTCGACCTGCCCGGCTTCGGCCGCAGCGAGCCGGGGCACCGGGCAGCCTCGGTGCGGGCCAACGTCGCCGTCCTCGACCGGTTCGTCCGCGAGGTCGTGGGCCGTCCGGTGGTGCTCGTCGGCAACTCGATGGGCGGGATGATCTCCATCCTCGAGGCCGCGCACTCCCCGGCGAAGGTCCGCGGGCTGGTGCTGGTCGACCCGGCGGTGCCCGGGCCGCGGGGCCGGCCCGACGCGCGGGTCGCCCGCAACTTCCTCGCCTACGCGCTGCCCGGCGTGGGGGAGCGGTACCTGGCGGCCCAGCGCCGGGAGCGCGGGGCGCGCGCCTCGGTCCTGGACATGCTCGAGCTGTGCGGCGTGGACCCGGCCACGGTGCCGCCGGAGCTCATCGAGCGCTCGGTGGAGCTGATCGACCAGCGCCAGGACGTCGCCGGCATGGACCGCGCCTTCCTCACCGCGGCCCGGTCGCTGCTCCTGCTCCTGGCCGACCCGCGGTTGATCCGGCGGGCCATGGCCGGCATCGACGTGCCGGTGCTGCTCGTGCACGGGGACCGCGACCGACTGGTCCCGGTGAGCGCGGCGCGCGACGTCGCCCGGCGGCACCCGACGTGGGAGTACGTCGAGATGGCCGGGGTGGGCCACGTGCCGCAGCTGCAGTGCCCGGAGCAGCTGGCCAAGCACGTGCTCGACTGGCTGCCGGCCGTGACCGGCGGCGCGTGAGTCAGGCCAGCGTGGCGCGCAGTGCCTCCAGGCCGGTGTAGCGGGGCCGCCAGCCCAGCAGCTCCTTGGCGCGCGAGGTGTCCATGATCGCCGGGCGGCTGACCGCCTCCACCCACTCGGCGGCCGGGGGCAGGAACGGCAGCCGGGCCACCGCCCGGGCGGCCAGCTGCGCCGGCCCGGCCGGCACCGCGATCGGCAGCCCGCCGAACTCCCGGACGACGTCGGCGGCGGTCAGCACGCCGTCCCCCGCGACGTTGTAGGCCCCGGGCGGGCCGGCCGCCACGACGCACCGCTGCAGCGCACTGCCGACGTCGTCCTCGTGGACGAACTGCACGGGGAACTCGGGGGCGAGCAGCGGCACGGGGACCGGCAGCCGCCGCGGCCGGCCGAACAGCCGGCGACCCAGCGGCGCGAGCGGGCCGGGGAGCACGTCCTTGCCGCCGATGACGTTCGGGCCGAGCACGACCGGCGGGCGCAGCAGGTACAGGGCCAGGTCCGGCGTCGCGGCGGCCTCCGCCGCGAGCAGGTGCTCGAGCTCGGCCTTCTCGCGGGCGTAGAAGAGCCGGGCGGCCGGCCGCACCGGCCAGTCCTCCGGGATCCGCTCCGGGTTGTCGCGGTGCCAGCCGTAGGCGGCGACCGACGAGGCGTGGACGAACCGGCGCGCGCCCACGGCGGCCGCGACGCGGAAGGCGTTGAGCGTGCCGTCGACGTTGATCGAGCGGGTGGTCCGCCGCGGGGCGTTGCCGGTGATGAGGAACGCCAGGTGGACGACGACGTCGGCACCCTCGAAGGCCTCCCGCAGGGCACCCGGGTCGCGGACGTCGCCGCGCCGGTACGTCATCTTCGTCCAGCCCCGCTCGGCGGGGTTGAAGGGACGGCGGGCGATGCCCACGACCTGCCGCACCCGGTCGTCGGCCTGCAGCAGGGGCACCAGGCCGGCGCCGAACGTGCCGGTCGGGCCGGTGACGGCGACGGTCAGGTCGGATTCGGGAGCAGCCACGCCGCCCGGCTACCCGACCGGTCCGCGGGTCAACCCGGTCTCAGCCGGCCGCGGCGCCCTTCGCGGCGGCGGCGACGAGCTCCTCGACCCCGCGCCGGATGCCACCGGACAGGACGTCGACGTCGGGGAAGGCGTCGAAGTCGACGTTGATCCCGAAGGTCATCGTCTTCAGGTAGCTGAAGATGCCGATCGACACCCGGGTGCCGCCGGCGATGGGCACGTAGGCGTGCGCCGAGCACATCCGGCGGCCCAGGACGTACAGCGGGACCCGCGGCCCCGGCACGTTGGTGGTCACCGCCTGGTACCACGTCGAGGACGCCGCGACGGCGGCGCGCACCCCGAGGGCCAGGAGCGTGGGCGCCACGAAGTCGCCCATCGCGATGATCGAGCGGGCGTCGACGGCCTGCAGCAGCCGCTTGTGCTCGTCCATCTGCCGGCGGATCGAGGTCAGCCGCTCCACCGGGTCGGGCTCGGCGACGGGCAGGTCGACGAAGACGGCGGCGATCCGGTTGTCCAGGGTGTTGCGCTCGCCGGCCTTGCGGACCGACACCGGGACCATCGACCGGACGACCAGCCCCTCGGAGAGGGACCCGCGCCGCTCCAGCAGGTCCCGGAAACCCCGGGTGATCGCGGCCAGGACGACGTCGTTGACGGTGCCGCCCAGCGCCGTCCGCACCCCCTTGAGCTCGTCGAACTGCGCGTCGGTCCAGGCCCAGCGGCGGTGCGGCCCGATCGGGCCGTTGAGCGACCGCGCGGTTCGGGTGGTGACCTGACGAGCCACGGTCGGGGCGTTGGCGGCCAGCGATCGGCCGGTCCTGAGCGCCTCCTTCGACGCCTGTCGGACCCCGCCCAGCCGAGGCAACCGGGCGAGCTCCCGCAGCGGGTGGGTGACGGCGTCCTGGACCGCGCCGGCGACCACCTCGACGGTCGACGGGCTGCGCTGCGGCGTCCAGTCCTGCGGCTCGGGGTGGGCCGCGTCGGGGGTCAGGTCGAAGATCAACTGCATCAGGTCGGACCCTGCGATGCCGTCGACCATGCAGTGGTGGACCTTGGAGATCAGCGCCCAGCGGCCGTCGGCCAGCCCCTCGACCAGGTAGAGCTCCCACAGCGGCTTGGCGAGGTCGAGCCGCTGGCCGAGCACCCGGCCGGCCAGGTTGCGCAGCTGCTCGTCCCCGCCCGGCTGCGGCACGGCAGTGTGCCGGACGTGGTAGAGGATCTGGAAGTGCGGGTCGTCGACCCACAGCGGGCGGCCCAGGTTCATCGGCACCGTGCGCACCCGCTGGCGGTAGCGGGGGACCATCGGCAGCTTGGCCAGCAGCAGCCGGACCACGTCGCCGTAGGAGGGGGCCGGGCCCTCGAAGACCGCGACCGACCCCACGTGCAGCGGGGTGTTCTCGCTCTCGGCGAAGTAGAAACCGGCGTCGGTCGGGCTCAGGCGGTCCACGGTCAGCTCCTCACCGTCGTCGTTGACGCGGGCACCAGCCGATCACGTGGTGGCGATCACGTCCACCGGAGCGCTCACCCCGCCTGCCGCACGCCGTCGAGGTGTGCCTCGGCCCGGTCCAGCAGCCGCAGGAAGGCCGCGTCCACCACCTCACGGCGGGTGAGGTTCACGCTGTGCCCCGCGCCGGGGACGACGACCACCTCGGCCGAGTCGCCGATGCCCGCGGCCAGCCGGTGCCCGTGGCCGACCGGGGTGAGCCGGTCGTGGGTGGCCGCGACGACGGTGACCGGCACCCGGCCGAGCACGGCCAGGGCGGCGGACTCGTCGTGCTCGAGGAAGGTCGCGTAGAAGGCCATCGTGACCGGCAGCGGGGTCTCCTCGAGCAGGTCCTGCACCATGCGCACCGCGTCGGGGTCGGCGTCGTCCCGGCCGAACAGGTAGCGGCGGGTGAACCACCGGCCGGCCACCGTGCCGCGCCGTCGGGAGCGCTCCAGCAGCGGCGCCAGGGCCTGCAGCAGGCGCAGGTACAGCGGCAGCAGCCCGAGCCGGCGCACGACCCGGACCCACAACCCGACCAGCCCGGTGCGCACCAGCCCGCCCGCGGAGGTGGCGAGCAGCAGGACCCCGACCACGCGGGCGCCGAACAGCTCCGGACGCTGCCGGGCGAGGGCCATGACGCTCATCCCGCCCATCGAGTGCCCGGCCAGCACCACCGGCCCGGCCGGGACGACGGCGTCGAGCACCTGGCCGAGGTCGCGGCCGGTGCGGTCGATCGTGGCCCGGGTCAGCGGCGTCCAGCCCGAGCGGCCGTGCCCGCGCTGGTCCCACAGCACCAGGCGGGCGCGGGAGCGCAGGGTCTCCCGCTGCAGGTCCCACTCGCCGAGCCGTGCGGTGAACCCGTGGCTGAGGACGACGGTCAGCGGCGCCGACGCGTTGCCGTCGACCTCGACGTGCAGGTCGACGCCGTCGTCGGTGCGGACGGTGCGCGACCCGGGTGCGGGTGGTGGGGGCGGGTGGGGGAGGGCGGTCACCGGCCCATCGTCGCCCGGTCAGTCCTCGCCGGCCCGCGGACGGCCGGGGGCGGCGTCGCGGACCAGCCGGCGGGCGGCGTCCACCTCGCGGGCGACCGGGGCCAGCACGCCGTCGGCGTGGATCTCGGCGTCGTCCGGCAGCCGGTGCGCGCGGATGTCGGCCTCCAGCTCCCGGATCGCCCGGCGCAGGACGGCGACCTGCGCGAGGTCGGGCGCGGGCTCCCCGTGGCGGATGGCGATGACCGCCTCGGTGACCGCGTCCGACGTCCGCTCGAGCTGGACGATGACCGGCCAGAACGCCGCCGCGCGCGTGCTGACCGGCGGGGGCTCGGCGAGCCGGCGCTGCAGCTGGGTGTGCAGCTCGGTGAGCGCCCGGTAGCTCCGGCGCCGGGCCCGCCGCCGCTCGGTGGGGCTGCCGGTGAAGGCGGCCTCCACGAAGGCGTCCAGGGCCAGGGCGGCGTCCCGCAACGCCTCGTCCAGCGGCGCCCGCCAGGTCTGCGGCCACAGCAGGTAGCCGAAGACCAGCACGATCGCGCAGCCGATCAGGGTGTCGAGCAGGCGGGCGCCGACCAGGCCCGGCCCGCTGGGCAGGGCGAGGTCGAGCAGCAGGATGATCACCGGTGTCTGGAAGACCGAGAACAGGCCGAAGTTGGCGCTGCGCGCCCACGGGAGCAGCCCCGCCGCGACGGCCATCGCCACGAGCACCCACGCGTCGCGGGGCAGCACGGACAGCAGCAGGGAGCCGATGAGGACGCCGAGCAGGGTGCCGGCACCGCGCTGCACGGCCCGCGTGAAGACCGACCCGAAGTCGGGCTTGAGCACGATCGCGACGGTGAGCAGCACCCAGTAGGGCCGCTCGATGGGCAGGTACTGGCGGGCGATCTCCGCGATCGTCATGCACAGGGCCAGGCGGACGGCGAACGCGCGGGTGTCGGGGCTGCCGACGGTGCGGTCGAGGAGGTCCCGCAGCCGCGTACGCCGGTCCGGCCGGGGTTGGGGCACCGCGGCACCGGCCCGCTCCTCCGGGTCGCCGACCACGTTCCACGCGAGCCGGACCCCGTGGCGCACGGCACGCCGGGTGGCCTCCCCGGTCTCCAGGGGCTCGGGGCGCTCCGCGGGGAGCTCCCGTCCGCCGCCCACCGCTGCGGCGAGCGCGTGGACGGCGGTGATGTCGTGCGGGTCGGCCGGCACCCCGGCGCGGACGGTGGCGACCGTCCCCTCCACCAGGGGCGCGGCCGCGTTGAGCACCCCGGCCAGCTCGGAGAGCTCCTTGCTGCGCCCGGCGGTGCGGCTGCGGCTGCGGATGACCCGGTCGTAGGCGTCGTTGAGCGCGGTGGTCAGCCGGCGCCGGGCCTCCTCGGTGTCCGGCGTCCCGACCGCGGACAGCAGCTCGCCGATCCGGGTGAAGACGGCCGCGACCGCCGTCCGGTCGGGGTCGGAGGTCTCGGTGGCGTACTGGACCAGCGTGGTCAGCGTGGCCCAGGCCGCGCCGGCGACGAAGAACCCGACCTCCGCCACGGCCGACAGCGGCGTGGTCAACCCCGATCCCAGGGCCGTGTAGACCAGCAGCTGCAGGGAGCCGAGGGACAGCGCCGAGTTGACCGCGCTGATCAGCGCGGCGAGGGCGGACATGACGGCGATGACGACGACGGGCAGCCACCCACCGCCGGAGGCGTACTGCCCGACCACCAGGCCCACGCCGCCGAAGACGGTGGCGGCGGCGGTGCGGCGGAGCCGGTCGCGCAGCGGGCCCGGCTGCGGGGCGAGGCTGCCTGCGAGGGCGCCGGTGGTGGCGAATACCCCGGCCCCGAGGGCCGATCCCGGCACGATCCCGCCCGCCACGGCGACGGCCACCGCCAGCGGGGCGGGGACCGTGACGGCGAAGCGGGCGACGTCGCGCCAGGGGACCGCCGGGGGCGTCGTCCGGACCAGCTCCTCGAGCCAGGCCGGCGCCCGCAGCCCCCTCTCCGCCACGGCTCCCGAGCTTTCCATCCCGCCAGGTCACCCGCGCGGACCGGCACTCTGGCCGCCGTCGTCGTCGTTCCCCCGGCCGGTCGGGCGCGCCCGGCCGACCGCGGCGTTCCGCAACTGCTTGGCCGCGCCCGCCGACCGGAGCAGGCTGGGGGTGTGCCTGGGGAGGCGCCGGCCACCGTGGCGGCGCGGGGGAGGGTCGCGCAGTCGGGCGGCACCGCCGCGCTGCCGGTCCCGCTGACCTCCATGGTCGGCCGGTCCGCGGACCTGGAGACCGTGGCCGGGCTGCTCCGCCGGGCCCGGCTGGTCACCCTGGTGGGGGCCGGCGGCTGCGGCAAGACCCGCCTGGCGGTGGCGGTCGCGGCCCGGGAGGGGGCGCGCGGGACGTCGGTCGCCTGGTGGCCGCTGGACACGCTGCGCGAGCCGGCACTCGTGGCGCCGTCCCTGGCCACGGCCCTGGGCCTGGCGCACAGCCGGGCCGACACCGCCGCGCTGGCCGGTGCCCTCGGCGACCGGGAGGTCCTGGTGGTGGCCGACAACTGCGAGCACCTGGCCGGCGCGGTCGCCGACCTGGTCGTGGCCCTGCTGCCGGCGTGCTCGGGGATGCGGGTGCTGGCGACCAGCCGCCAGGCGCTGGAGGTCGCCGGCGAGCACGTGTGGGAGGTCCCGCCGCTGGGCCTGCCCACGACCGGCGACCGGGACGCCGTCGGTGACGCCCCCGCCGTCCAGCTGTTCCTCGAGCGGGCGGCCGCGGCGGGCGCGGCGCTGTCGGCCGAGGACGTCCCGGTCGTCGGCCGGCTTGTCTGCCGCCTGGACGGGATGCCGCTGGCGGTGGAGCTGGCCGCGGCCAGGACCGCGGTCATGGCACCGGCCGAGCTCGACGAGCAGCTCGACGACGCGTTCCGCCTGCTCGTCGACGACCGCCTCGGCGTCCCCCCGCGGCAGCGGACCCTGCACGCCACCCTGGCCTGGAGCCACGACCTGCTCGACCCGGCCGCGCGCACGCTGTTCCGCCGCCTGGCGCTCTTCGCCGGCCCGTTCGACCGGGACGCGGCCGCCGCCGTCGCCGGCGACCTGGGCCCGGACGACCCCGTGCCGGTGGTGCTGGCGCGGCTCGTGCGCCGGCACCTGGTCCACGTCCAGCCGGAGGGGGGACGGCGCAGCCACCGGCTGCTCGAGCCGGTCCGTCAGTTCGCCGCCGCCCGGCTGGCCGAGAGCGGCGAGGCCGGGGAGGTGGCCCGGCGCCACGCGCGCCACCACCTGGTCCTCGCCCGGCAGCTGTCCTCGGCGTTGCCGGGACCGTGTGGCTCCGGGGTGCAGCAGCAGGTCCTCGACCACTTCGACTCGCGCAGCCCGGACCTGCGAGCGGCCCTGACGTGGGCGCGGGACACCCCCGGCCAGGCCGAGCTGCTCGTCGACCTGGTCGTGCCGCAGTGGTGGGTCTGGTGGCGGCTGGGCCGGTTCGCCGAGGGCCTGACGTGGCTGCGGGCGGCGCTGGCCACCGGCGCCGGCACCGTGGCCGAGCGCGCCGAGCTGCTGCACGGGCTGGGCTGGCTGGCCCGCCACCAGGACGCGCCCGAGGTGGCCCGGACGGCGCTGACCGAGGCGCTCCGGCTCTATGACGAGCTGGGCGACCACACCGGCGCCTCCTTCGTGCTGCACCGGCTGGCCGCGCTGCGGCTCGATGCCGCGGTGGTCGTGGGACCGCAGGCGCTGGCCGAGGGACGGGCCCTCGTCGAGGCCAGCGGGGCCCGCGCCCGGGCCGCGGGCGACGTCTGGGCGCGGGGTGCGGCGACGTACTGGCACGGGCTGTTCGCGCTCGCCGAGGGCGACGCCGACGCGGCCGTCGGGCTGCTCGCGGAGGCGCGGGGGGCGTTCGTGGTCGCCGGGGACCGCTGGGCCGTCGCCCGGACGACGGGCATGTCGGCGCTCGCCCTGACCCGGGCGGGGCGCCTCCGGGACGCCGCCGTCGTGCAGCGCGAGGCGGAGCGGACCAGCGCCGAGGTGCGCGACCGCTGGGGGTCGGCGCGCTGGGCCATGCACGACGCGGAGTGGCACCTCCGGGACGGCGACCCGCGCGAGGCGGCCCGGGCGTGCGCGCGGTCGGCCGCCGGCTTCGCCGAGCTGGGCGACGGCCTGCGCGTCGTCGAGGTCGCGCGGGTGTGCGCGCAGGCCCTGGACGCGCAGGGGCGCGCGGCCGAGGCCACCCAGCTGCGCGCGGCGGCCGACGCGGCCGCGGCGCACTCCGGGGCCGGCGGCGCCCGGCTGGCCGACCAGGTGGCCGAGCTGGCCGCGCCGCCCCCGTCCCCGGACCCGCTGCCGGAACCGCTGTCCGCCCGCGAGCTGGAGGTCCTGCGGCTGGTCGCGCGGGGGAGCAGCGACGCGGAGGTGGCGCGGGCGCTGTTCCTCAGCGTGCGCACCGTCGGCGGCCACCTCGGCTCGGCCTACCGCAAGCTCGGCGTCCGGTCGCGGACGGCCGCCGTCCGGCGGCTCGCCGAGCTCGGGGTGGACCCGGACGGGTAGTCGGTCGGGTAGTCCTACGCATCCCCCCGACCCGACCCGTACCGACCCTGGACGGGCAGCGGCCGCCCGTCCGGAGGTGGCCGCCGACGGGAGGTCGTCATGTCCACCCTTCCTCGCACCGGCCGGCGCGGCACCGCCGTCGTCATCGGGGCCGGCATGGCGGGACTGCTGGCGGCGCGGGTGCTGACCGAGCACGTCGACCGCGTCGTCGTCCTCGACCACGACACGCTGCCCGAGGACGCCGTCCCGCGGGGTGGGGCGCCGCAGTCCGCGCACGCGCACGCGCTGCTGTCCCGCGGCCGGGCCGTCCTCGAGGAGCTGTACCCCGGCCTGACCGCCGAGCTGGTGGCGCGGGGCGCTGTCGCCGGGGACCCGCAGGCCGACGTCCGGTGGGTCAACGACGGCTACACGATGGCGTTCGGCCGGTCCGGCCTGACCGGGCTGGCGGTCAGCCGGCCCCTGCTGGAGCGGGAGGTGCGCCGGCGGACCCTCGCCGACCCGCGCGTGGACCTGCACCAGCGGGTGGACGTGCGGACCCTGCTGCACGGCGCCGGCGGGCGGGTGCTGGGGGTCGCGGGGCTCGAGCGGGACGGCGCCTCCGGCGGGGGGATCCGGCACTGGGACGCCGAGCTCGTCGTGGACGCCACGGGACGGACGTCGCGGGCGCCGGAGTGGCTGGCCGCGCTGGGCGCCGAGCCGCCCGAGGAGGAACGGGTGGAGGTCGACGTCGCGTACTCGACCCGGCAGTACCGTCGCGAGCCCGGTCACCTGGACGGCGCGGTGGGGGCGATCGTCTCCGCCTCGCCGGACCGCCAGCGAGGCGGCGTGCTGCTCGCCCAGGAGGGCGACCGGTGGATCTGCACGCTCACCGGCTTCTTCGGCGACCGGCCGCCGGTCGACCCCGACGGGTTCGAGGCCTACGCGGGGACGCTGCTGTCGCCGCTGGTCTCCGAGGTGGTCGGCTCCGCGGTCCCGCTGGACGAGCCGCGGCGCTTCCGGTTCCCCGCCTCGGTACGCCGGCGGTACGAGCGGCTGACGAGCGCGCCCGCGGGGCTCGTGGTGGTCGGTGACGCGATCTGCAGCTTCGACCCCGTCTACGGCCAGGGGATGACCGTGGCCGCGCTCGAGGCGCTCGCGCTGCGGGAGGCGCTGGCCGGCGGACCGGACCGGCCCGGCCTCGCGGCGGAGTTCTGGCAGGCGGCGGCCACGGTGGTCGACAACCCGTGGCAGATCGCGGTGGGCGGCGACATGCGGCTGCCCGGCTACCGCGGCGCGGTCGACCGGCGGACCCGCATGGTCAACGCCTACCTGGCCAAGGTGCACCGTGCGGCGTCGTTCGACCCGGCGGTCGGGACGGCGTTCATGCGGGTGGCCCAGCTCGAGGCGCCTCCGGCGAGCCTGATGTCGCCGGGGGTGGTGGCGCACGTGCTGCGCGGGGCCCGGCGTGTCCCGGTGGGCCTGGAGGAGTTCCGGGTCCCCGCGTGAGAACGAGTCGCCGGGTCGGTATGTCGGGAGGTCGACGTGTCGACCCGGCGACGTGTCGCTCTCCGGCCGGCCGGCGCCACTCTGTGCTGCCGGACGGCGTCCTGACCGGGCGCGCATCCGGCACGGACCGGTCCGCCGAGCTGCCCGCCGTGGAGGCCGCCGCCGACGAGCTGGTCCGGTCGCGCGGCGTCTCCGACCTGTCCCCGGCCTCGGTCGGCGGGCGTATCAGGCGCGGGAGGTCCCGCATCAGGTCATCCAGGAGCCGCCGCGGTGGGGGTGGCAGGACCCGGAGGTAGTGATGACCGTTGGCACCGCAGGCCGGGACGGCACCGCCGTCGTCATCGGGGCGAGCATCGCCGGGCTGCTGGCGGCCCGCGTCCTCGCCGAGCACGCCGACCGCGTCGTGGTGCTGGACCGCGACGCCCTGCCCGAGGACGCCGTCCCCCGGGGTGGCGCCCCGCAGACCGCCCACCCCCACGGGTTGCTCGCGCGGGGCCGGCGCGCGCTGGAGGACCTGTTCCCCGGGCTGACCGAGGACCTCCTCGCGCGGGGAGCCGTGTCGGGCGACATGCAGGACGACTTCCGCTGGGTCAACCAGGGCCTGCCGATGGCCCGCGGCCGGTCGGGGCTGCGTGGCCTCATGGTGAGCCGGCCGCTGCTCGAGCGGGAGGTGCGCCGCCGCACCCTGGCCGACCCTCGGATCACCATCCGGGAGCGGGTGGACGTCCGGTCCCTGCTGCACGACGCGTCGGGCCGGGTGCTCGGCGTCGCCGGGCTGGACCGGGACGTCGCCGGGCCGGGGATCCGGCACTGGGAGGCCGCCCTCGTCGTCGATGCCTCCGGTCGGCAGTCCTGCGCACCGGAGTGGCTGGCCGCGCTCGGTTTCGAGCCGCCGGAGGAGGAGCGGGTGGAGGTGGACGTCGCCTACGCCACGCGGCAGTACCGCCGCGAGGCCGCCCACCTCGACGGCGCTCTCGGGCTCGCCATGCCGGGCACGCCGGACAACCCGCGGGGCGGCGTCCTGCTCGCCCAGGAGGGGGATCGCTGGATCTGCGGGCTCGGCGGGATCCTCGGTGACCGGCCGCCGCTCGACCCCCAGGGCTTCGAGGCCTACGCCGCGAGCCTGCCATCGTCCCTGCTCCACGAGGTCATCCGTTCCGCCGAGCCCCTCGATGCGCCTCGGCGCTTCCGCTTCCCCGCGTCGGTGCGCCGGCGGTACGAGCGGCTGGCGCGGTCGCCGCAGGGGCTGCTCGTCACCGGCGACGCGGTCTGCAGTTTCAACCCGGTCTACGGCCAGGGGATGACCGTGGCGTCGCTGGAGGCGCTCGCACTGCGCGACGTCCTCCGTGCGGGGCTGGACCGGCCTTCGCTGGCCCAGGAGTTCTGGCGGGCCTGCGCGCCGGTCGTGGACGTCCCGTGGCAGATGGCTGCCGGCGGCGACCGGCGGTTCCCCGGCGTCCCGGGGCCGGTGGACCGGCGGACGCGGCTGCTCAACGGCTACGTGGCACGGGTGCAGCGCGCGGCCGCCGTCGACCCCGCGGTCGGGGCGGCGTTCCTGCGGGTGGCCAACCTCGAGGCGTCTCCGCCCAGCCTGATGTCCCCGTCGGTCCTGGCCCGCGTCGCGCGGGCGTCGCGTCGCCGGCCGGTGGTGGTGTCTCGCCCGCGAGCGCTCGCGGAGGCGTGAGGACGACGTCGGCGGGGCGGCGCCGGGGTCTGACCTACAGTCCGCGGGTGACCGTGACGCTGGGCGAGGTCGTCGCCGCGCTCGAGGCCCGCTACGACCCTGCGCTCGCCGAGGACTGGGACGCCGTCGGGCTGGTGTGCGGCGACCCCGACGAGCCGGTGGAACGGGTGCTGTTCGCCGTCGACCCGGTCGCTGCGGTGGTGGACGAGGTGGAGGAGACCGGCGCCCAGCTGCTCGTCACCCACCACCCGCTCTTCCTCGGCGCCGTCCACGGGGTCCCGGCCGACGACCCCAAGGGCCGGCTCGTGCACCGGCTGATCCGGGCGCGCGCCGGCCTGTTCGCCGCGCACACCAACGCCGACCGCGCACCCGAGCACGGGGTGAACGACGCGCTCGCCGGAGTCGTCGGGCTCACCGGGACCGTTCCGCTGCAGCCGACCGTGACCGACCCCCGCGCCGGCCTCGGCCGCGTCGGCCGGCTGCCCGGACCGATGACGCTGCGACAGTTCGCCGCCCACGTCGCGGCGGCCCTCCCGGACACGGCCGGGGGCGTCCGCGCGGCCGGCGACCCCGATCGGCGGATCGAGACCGTCGCGGTCTGCGGGGGGAGCGGGGGCTCGCTGCTGCCCGCCGCGGCGGTCGCCGGTGCCGACGTCCTCCTGACCAGCGACCTGCGGCACCACCCGGTCTCCGAGGCGCTCGAGGTGAGCGGCCCCGCCCTGTGCGACGTGGCGCACTTCGCCTCGGAGTGGCCCTGGCTGCCGGTCGCGGCCGACGTGCTCCACCGCGACCTGTCCGGACGGGTGGAGGTCGCCGTCTCCCGGCGCCGCACCGACCCCTGGACGTGGCACGCCGCGGGGGACGCGGCCCCGGCCGGCTGAGCCCCGGGCAGGGCGTGCGGGTGTGTCGTCAGGCCCCGGTCGAGGCGGCGGCACGCCAGGTGGACCACACGTCCTGCGCGATGGCCGCGTACCGGCTCGCGGGCCCGGCGGTGTCCGCGTCGAACCAGCGCACGAACTCCTCGTGCACGAGCCGCTGGACGTCCTCGACGGACCGGGCTCCGTGCAGGCGAGCCACGATGCTCCCCGCTTCGGGGCGGTACTCGTCGGGGTTCTCGGCGACGGCGATGCCGATCGGGTCATGGCGGTACAGCAGGGCCTCGACCTCAGCCACCAGCCCCTCCGCCGCCACAGCGGCACCGTACGGGGACGCCGGGGGCAGAGGCGACCACACCGGACGGCGGACCCGACCGTCCGGAGCTCGCGACCCGCTGGCGTGGGCGCCGCCGGGAGCGCCGGGGGGAGCCGGCCACGCGCAGGTGGTCGAAGGACCCCCGTGCCCCCGCCGCTCGCACGCTCGCGGCGGGACCCTGCACGGGGGCCGGGCGCCGAAGGCCGGGGCGGTGCCCCGGTAGTTTGGCCGGGTGAAGGCCGACCACTTCGACCAGCAGAAGCTGCTGGCCCTGGCTGCCGAGGACGTCGCGCTGTCCCAGCTGGCCCACCGCAAGCGCACGCTGCCCGAGCTCGCCGCGGTGGAGTCCGCGGTGGAGTCCGAGCGCGGGTTCGCCGAGGCGGTGGTGCGCGCCGAGACCGAGGCGCGCGACCTGCAGCGGGAGGTCAAGCGGCTGGAGGACGACGTCGAGACCGTGCGCAACCGCGCGGCCAAGGACCAGAAGCTGCTCGACTCCGGCTCGGTCTCGGCCAAGCAGATGACCGACCTCCAGCACGAGCTGCAGTCACTGGCCCGCCGGCAGTCCGACCTCGAGGACACCGAGCTCGAGCTCATGGAACAGCTGGAGACCGCCGAGGCCGCGCTGCGCGAGGCCCAGGCAGGCCAGGCGGAGGCCCAGGCCGAGCGGGAGCGGGCCGAGCAGCTGCGCGACGACGCCCTCGCCGACATCGCCGACGGCACCACCCGGCACGAGAAGGCCCGCCAGGAGGCCGCCGCCGGCATCCCGGCCGACCTGCTGGCCCTCTACGAGCGGATCCGCACGCAGACCGGGGGCACCGGCGCGGCCATGCTCAAGGCCCGCCAGTGCCAGGGCTGCCGCATCGAGCTGTTCGGCAAGGAGCTGGCCGCCGTCCGCAACGCCGACCCGCACGAGGTCGTGCGGTGCGACAACTGCGGCCGGATCCTGGTGCGGACGGCGGAGAGCGGCCTGTGAGGACGCGCCAGGGAGTGCCGGCGACCGAGGACCGGATCGGACGGGGAGGGCGGTGAGCCGGCGGTTCATCGTCGAGGCCGACGGCGGCTCCCGGGGCAACCCCGGCCCGGCCGGCTACGGCGCCCTGGTCCGCGACGCCGCGACCGGACGGGTGCTCGCCGAGCGGGCCGAGTCGGTCGGGCGGGCCACCAACAACGTCGCCGAGTACGGCGGCCTGGTCGCGGGGCTGCAGGCCGCCCTCGACCTGGACCCGAGCGCGCAGGTGGAGGTCCGCATGGACTCCAAGCTGGTCGTCGAGCAGATGTCGGGTCGCTGGAAGGTCAAGCACCCCGACATGCAGAAGCTCGCACTGCAGGCCCAGCAGATCGCCCGCCAGCTGGGCGGGGTCCGCTACACCTGGGTGCCGAGGGCGCAGAACGCCGCGGCCGACGCACTGGCCAACAGCGCCATGGACGGCCGGCCGGTGCGGCGCGACCTCGCCGCGGAGCCCGCCACCACCGAGGACGACGTCCAGCCGGTCGCCGAGCCGGCGCCGGTGACCACCACGGTCACCCACCTGCTGCGCCACGGCCGCACCGAGCACACGCCGGAGCGTCGGTACAGCGGCCGTAACGACCTGCCGCTGTCGGCGACCGGCCGGGCCGAGGCCGAGGCCGCCGGGAAGCGCGCGGCGGAACTGGGCATCGAGGTCGTGGTCGCCTCGCCGCTGCGCCGCGCACGGGAGACCGCCGAGGTCGTCGCCGGCGTCCTCGGGCTGCCGGTGCAGGTCGACGACGACCTGGTCGAGCTGGACTTCGGCCGGCTGGAGGGGCTGACCGCCGAGGAGGCCCGTCGCGAGCACCCGCTGGTCACCCGCCGCTTCGCCGAGGGCGTCACCGTCGCCGCCCCCGGCGGGGAGTCGGTCGCCGACGTCAGCCGCCGGGTCGCCCGCGCCCGGGAGCGCATCCTGCGCGCGCACGCCGGGAGGACGGTGCTCGTCGTCAGCCACGTGACGCCGATCAAGCTGCTGCTGGCCGCCGGCCTCGACGTGCCCGACGACGTCGTCCACCGCGTCTTCCTGGAGGCCGCCTCGTTCTGCACCGTCGCGTGGAGCTCCGACGGGCGCTCGTCGGTCCGGCTGGTGAACGACACGAGCCACCTGCGCTAGTCCCCAACCGGTGAGTCGAGGACGCCGCGGCGGTCTCCTCCCGGGTGGGGCCACCAGGGGTCCCCGGGCGCAGGAGGGTGGTCCTGGGCTCCGGCCGGCCCTCCTCCGGCGTCGGCGGCCCGCCGGGGGTGCTGCTGGAGGACCCCCGGGTCGTCCAGGGCCGGCGGGTCACGCACCTGCTCTCCGACGTGCGCCGCTGACGTCTGGGAAGCGGCGACCCGCGCCGGGCGTTGCAGGGGGTGCCCCACGCCACACCCGGCCGAC
This sequence comes from Geodermatophilus sp. SYSU D01105, assembly GCF_054050095.1. Taxonomy (NCBI): domain Bacteria; kingdom Bacillati; phylum Actinomycetota; class Actinomycetes; order Geodermatophilales; family Geodermatophilaceae; genus Geodermatophilus; species Geodermatophilus sp. SYSU D01105. The sequence continues at coordinate 62,467 of NZ_JBJGYR010000022.1, read as the reverse complement.
CGGCGGCCCGGGAGATCATGGGGCCCGCACGCCCCCCACCCGAGGAGTCCCGTGACCGTGACCATCGCCCCCGCCACCTCCGCCGTCGTCGGTGACGAGCGCACGCTCTCGCCCGCGGAGTACGAGCGCTGGGCGGCCGAGGTCCGCCGCCTGGCGGAGGAGCGCGGCGCGGTGGTCCTGGCGCACAACTACCAGGTGCCCGAGATCCAGGACGTCGCCCACTTCACCGGCGACTCGCTGTACCTCTCCCGGGTCGCGGCGCAGACCGACGCCCGCGAGATCGTCTTCTGCGGCGTCCACTTCATGGCCGAGACGGCGAAGATCCTCTCGCCGGACAAGACGGTGCTGCTGCCCGACCACGCCGCCGGTTGCTCGCTCGCCGACTCGATCACCGCCGAGCAGCTGCGCGACTGGAAGGCTCAGCACCCCGGCGCCGTCGTCGTCAGCTACGTCAACACCACCGCCGCGGTGAAGGCCGAGACCGACATCTGCTGCACGTCGTCCAACGCCGCCGACGTCGTCCGGTCGATCCCGGCCGACCGCGAGATCCTGTTCTGCCCCGACCAGTTCCTCGGCGCGCACGTCAAGCGGGTCAGCGGGCGGGAGAACATCTCCATCTGGGCCGGGGAGTGCCACGTGCACGCCGGGATCAGCCCGTCCGACGTCCGGGCGCAGGTCGCCGCCCACCCGGACGCGGAGATCCTCGTGCACCCCGAGTGCGGGTGCACGACGTCGGTGCTGGACCTGGTCAGCCACGGTGACCTGCCCGCGGACCGCACGCGGGTGCTGTCCACCGGCGGGATGGTCGAGGAGGCGGCCAGGACGCAGTCGCGCGAGGTGCTGGTCGCCACCGAGGTCGGCATCCTGCACCAGCTGCGCGCGCTCAACGAGGGCACGCGGTTCATCCCGATGAACGACCGGGCCGCCTGCCGCTACATGAAGATGATCACACCGGCGAAGCTGCTGCAGACGCTGCGCACCGGCGAGGGGGCCGTCGACGTCGACCCGGGGACCGCTGCCCGCGCCCGCCGCGCGGTCGAGGCGATGATCTCGATCGGCGAGCCGGGCCGCGGCGGGGAGTAGAAGGACCCCCTGCCCCCCACCGCTCGCGCTCGCGGTGGGACCCAGCAGGGGGCCGAGGCCGGGACGGGGCTGTCGGCCGGCGGTCAGGTGCGGACGGCGGTGGAGAGGTCGGCGACGATCGCCTTGAAGGTGCGGGTGTCGACCTCGTCGTCCACGGTGACGCGGACGATGTCGGACACCTGCTGCTGGGAGGTGGGCCGCACGGCGGCGACGCGGGCGGCGGCGACCAGGTGCAGCCGCTGGGCCCGGGCGGTGGGGCTCTCGGTGGCGTTCGGGACCGGGGGGAGTCGGTTCTCGCGCATGGGCCGACGGTAGGCAGCCCCGCCCACCCGGCCGGGCACCGCGAGCGCGTGTCCGCGGTCAGGTGGACCCGTCCGTCACACCCGTCGCGGGAGGCGACTGCGGTCAGACCTGCAGCGCCACCCACAGAGTGGGCACGCCCTCTGGTTCGGCTCCCCACGGCCTCGGGTGGATCGGCTCCCGGCCGGTCCACCCCTCCGGGGCAGGCCTAGACCCGGGTGAACAGGTAGGCCGACACCGCGACGCCGAACACCACGATGAACACGCGCAGCGGGGTCGTGGGGATCCGGGTGGCGATGCGGGCGCCCAGGAAGCCGCCGAGCAGGCTCGCCGGGGCGGCCACGGCGACCACCAGCCACTCGACCGGACCCCAGATGCCGAACACCACGAGGGTGACCGTGGCGGTGACCGCCGACAGCGCCGACTTGAGGGCGTTGGCCAGCTTCAGCCGGTGCAGCCCGACGCCGAGGACGCCGACGAGGATCACCCCGAGCGCGCCGCCGAAGTAGCCACCGTAGACCGTGGCCAGGAACAGCGCGGCGTGCAGCCAGACCGGGTCCCGCCGCGGCCCCTCCTCCTCGGCCTTGCGCAACCGGCGGGTCAGCAGGGGCTGGACGGCCAGCAGCAGGCTGGCCAGGAGCACCAGCACCGGGACGACGACGTCGAAGGCCTCCGACGGCGTGGTGAGCAGCAGGACGCTCCCGGCGGTGCCACCGAGCAGGGCCACCACGCCGAACCGCAGCAGCCGGCCGCGCTGACCGGCGTACTCGCGGCGGAAGCCGAGCACGCCGCCCAGGTAGCCCGGCCACTGGGCGATGGAGTTGGTGACGTTGGCGGCGACCGTCCCCAGCCCCAGCGCGACGAGGGTGGGGAAGAGGATCAGCGAACCGCCGCCGGCGATCGAGTTGATGACGCCGGCCGCGAGGGCGACCCCCGCGGCGATGGCCAGGTCGACGGCGGACACGGACGGCGAGCCTACGGCGACCCGGTTGGTTGCGTTGTGCACCACAGGGGCACCCTGGGCCGGTGGGCAAGTGGCTCCCGCTGATCGCGATCTGCACCGGCACCTTCATCCTCCTGCTCGACGTCACGATCGTGAACGTCGCGCTCCCCGAGATGGCCCGGGACCTGTCGACGTCGTTCGACCAGCTCCAGTGGGTGGTCGACGTCTACGCGCTGGCGCTGGCCGCGCTGGTGCTGGGAGCCGGTTCCGTGGCCGACCTGTACGGGCGGCGCCGGGTGTTCCTGGTCGGGCTGGTGGTCTTCGCGCTCGCCTCGCTGGCGTGCGGGCTGGCGCCCAGCGCCGGGTGGCTGATCGCGTCCCGCGGCGTGCAGGGCATCGGCGGCGCGGCGATGTTCGCGACCACGATCGCGCTGGTCAACACCAGCTATGAGGGCCGGGACCGGGGGAGCGCGTTCGGCGTCTGGGGTGCCGTCGTGGGTGCGGCCGCGGCGCTGGGGCCGATCCTCGGCGGCGCCCTCACCGAGCTGTCCTGGCGGTGGATCTTCTACGTCAACCTGCCGGTGTGCGTGCTGGCGGTGGCGCTGACGCTCACGGCCGTGACGGAGTCCCGGCAGACGTCGGCGCCCCGGCCGGACGTCGCCGGCATCGCGCTGTTCACCCTCGGCGCCGGCGCGGTCGTGTACGGGCTGGTGGAGGCGGCGGCGGAGGGCTGGGGGCGGCCGGTGGCGTGGGCGCCGCTCGCCGGCGGGCTCGTCGTCCTGGCGGTCTGGGTCGGGGTGGAGCTGCGGCGGCCGGCGCCGATGCTCGACCTCCGCCTGTTCCGGTCCCGGTCGTTCACCGGGATCATGGCCGGCGCGCTGCTGTTCAACGCCGCGGCGTTCTCCGAGCTGGTCTACGCCTCGCTGTGGCTGCAGTCGGTCGAGGGGATGACCCCGCTGCGCGCCGGGCTGGTGTTCATCCCGCTGTCGTTCATGAGCTTCGTGGTCGCCGCCGGCACCGGACGGGTGCTGCAGGCCCGCTCGCCCCGCCTGGTGCTCGGCACCGGCCTGGTGCTGGTGGGCGTGGGGGCCCTGCTGCTCGCCCGGGTCGGCGAGGGCTCGAGCTGGACGGTGCTGGTCCCGGGGCTGGCGGTCATGGGCGTCGGTGCGGGGTTGGCCAACCCGACCCTGGCCTCCGCGGCGCTCGCCGCGGTGCCCCGCGAGCGCAGCGGCATGGCCTCCGGTGCGGTCAACACCGCCCGGCAGCTGGGGCTGGCGCTCGGGGTGTCGGTCCTCGGCCTGGTGTTCACCTCGGCCGCCGCCGGCGTGCTCCGGGACGGTGGCGTGCCGGACCCGGCGGGCACGGCCTCCGCGCTGTCCGGGGGCCAGGCGCCGGGGATCCTCCAGGCCGCCGACCCGGCTGCCCGCCCGGCGCTGGCCGACCTGCTGTCGGCCGCCTACGTCGACGGCCTGAGCGGTGCCTTCCTCACCTGCGGCGTCGCCGGGCTGCTCGGCGGGCTGCTGGTGTTCTGGCTGGTGCGGGCGCAGGCGCCGGCCGCTCCCCGCCGGCCGGCCCCGGAGGCGGAGCGGGCCGCGGCCCCGGCACGATGACCGGATGACCGATCTCGTCCTGGTCCACGGGGCCTGGCACGGCGCGTGGTGCTGGCGGCGGGTGCTGCCGTCGCTGTGGGCCGAAGGGCACCGCGTGGTCCCGGTGACGCTGTCCGGGCTCGGGGAGCGCGCGCACCAGCTCTCGCCCTCGATCACGCTCTCCACCCACGTCGAGGACGTGGTCACCGCCGTGCGCGCCGAGGAGTGCCGGGACGCGGTGCTGGTCGGGCACAGCTACGGCGGGATGGTGGTCACCGGCGCGGCCGACCGGCTGGGGGAGGAGGTCGGCCGGCTGGTCTACGTCGACGGCGTCGTCCCGACCCCGGGGGAGTGCTGGTCGACGCCCAACCCGCCGGGCGTGCGCGAGGAGCGGCGGGCGGTCATCCGGGAGACCGGGGTGATCCCCCCGCCGGACCCGTCGGCGTTCGGGCTGACCGGCGCCGACGCCGAGTGGGTGCAGCGGCGGCAGACCCCGCAGCCCGGCGGCGTCTACGACGAGCCGCTGCACTTCGACGGCGAGCGCTGGGCCGCCCGTCCGCGCACCTACGTCGACTGCAGCGTCCCGGCGCTGCCCAGCATCGAGCCGTCGCGGGAGCGGGCGCGCAGTCAGCCCGGCTGGGAGGTGGTCGCGCTGGCCACCGGGCACGACCCGATGGTGAGCGCTCCCGACGAGCTGGCCGCGGTGCTGCTGGACGTCGCCGGGCGATGAGTTCTCGGCCCCGGGCGGGTCCGCCCTGTCATGGCACGGATCGTCATCACGCAGAACACCACGCTGGACGGCGTCGTCGAGGCCCTCGACGGGTGGTTCGACCCGACCGAGGACGCGGTCGACGCCGGTGACCACCTCGCCGTCGTCCGGGAGCACATGGCGGGGCAGTCCGGCTTCCTCGTCGGGCGGCAGACGTTCGAGGACATGCGCGGCTTCTGGCCGGCGCAGACCGACGACCCGACCGGCATCACCCGGCACCTGGACGAGGTGGACAAGTACGTCGTCTCCCGCACGCTGGGCGAGCCGGGGTGGGCGAACACGCGCGTGCTGTCGGGGGACCCCGTCGAGGAGGTGCGCGCGCTGCGGTCCTCGGCGGACGGGGAGGTCGGCGTGACCGGCAGCATCATCCTCTGCCACGCGCTGATCACCGCGGACCTGGTCGACGAGTACCGGCTGTTCGTCTTCCCGCGGGTGCTCGGCCGCGGGCGCCGGCTGTTCCCCGACGGCACCGACGTCCGGCTGCAGTCGGTGTCGGCGCGGCGGTTCCGATCCGGGATCACGCTGCTCGTCCACCGGCCGGTGCGCAGCTGACCCTCCCCGGACGCCGTCCGCCGGAGCAGACTGCCCGCCATGCCGTCCCTGCCGATGCCCGACGACTGGCAGCGCGCCCTCGTCGTGGCCGCCCACCCCGACGACATCGAGTACGGCGTGGCGGCCGCGGTCGCGGTGTGGACCGCGGCCGGCAAGGAGGTGCACTACCTGCTGGCCACCCGCGGCGAGGCCGGCATCGCCGGGATGACGCCGGACGAGGCCGGGCCGCTGCGCGAGGAGGAGGAGCGCCGGTCGGCCGCCGTCGTCGGGGTCTCCGAGGTGGAGTGCCTCGGGCACCGGGACGGCGTCCTGGAGGCGGGGCTCCCGCTGCGCCGCGACCTGGCCGCCGCGATCCGGCGGCACCGGCCGGAGCTCGTGGTCACCATGCACGGCGGGGACACCTGGACCCCGCCGGGCATCACGCCGGGGGCCCTGAACTCACCGGACCACCGGGCGCTGTCCCGCAGCGTGCTGGACGCGGTCGCCGACGCCGCCAACGAGTGGATCTTCCCGGACCTGGCCGAGCCGCGGTGGACCGGCGTCCAGTACATCGCCGTCCAGAGCGTCGGCGAGGAGCCGCCGCACGTCGTCGACGTCAGCTCGGGGGTGGAGAAGGCGGTGGCCTCGCTCTCCGAGCACCGCCGGTACCTGGAGGTGCTGTCGGACCAGCCGGTCGAGGAGCAGGCACGTCAGCAGATCGACATGGCGACCCTCACCGAGGACGGGGAGCGGCGGGTCGGCTTCCGCCTCTACTGGGGTTGACCCGTCGAGGTCCGCGGCCCGGGTTGCCTAGACTGGGCGGACGACGGACGAGTCGGCCGGGCGGTCGCGTCGGCGGGGGAGACCCCGTCGCCGAGGAACGTCCGGGCTCCACAGGGCAGGGTGGTCGTTAACGGCGACCCGGGGCGACCCGCGGGACAGTGCCACAGAGAACAGACCGCCAGCGGTTCGCCGCTGGTAAGGGTGAAACGGCGGTGTAAGAGACCACCGCACACCGGGTGACCGGTGTGGCTCGGTAAACCCCACCCGGAGCAAGGTCGAGAGGGACGGCGGAGACGTCGTCCTGCGCAGGCGTTCGAGGGCTGCCCGCCCGATGCCTGCGGGTGGACCGCTCGAGCCTGCCGGCAACGGCAGGCCTAGATGGATGACCGCCCATCGGGAGGCCGCGAGGCCCCCGTGGACAGAACCCGGCGTACAGGCCGACTCGTCCGTCGCCCCCGCCTCAACGGAGGTCCCACCTGCAGGGACTCCGCTGCGTCACTGGGCCGCGGAGTCCTGGGGGCACACCGGGGGCACACCAGCTCCACGCCAGGCCTCGTCCACGGCCTCACGGGTGCGGTCGTCGGAGTCCGGCCACAGGTGCGAGTAGGTGTCCAGGGTCTCGGAGGCCGAGGCGTGGCCCAAGCGTGCCTGGACGGTCTTGACGGACTCGCCGTGCCGGATGAGCAGGGACGCGTAGTGGTGCCGGAGGCCGTGGAACGTTTCCGTCGACGGCAGCGCCGCAGCTCGGGCGGCCGGCTGCCACACCTGCGCGGAGAACGCCGTCCGCCGGATCGGCTTGCCAGCCTCGGTGGTGAAGACGAAGCCGTCCGGAGCGGCCGGGAAGGCTGCCAGGTGGGCGGCCAGGGCGTCGACGACCATCTGGGGGAGCGGGATGGTCCGGTGGGACGCCGCCGTCTTCGGCGGGGCCAGGAAGGGCTCGCGACCAGGAACGAGCACCAGCTGGCGGTCCACGGTGACCTGCCGCCGCAGGAAGTTGATCCGGTCGACGGTCAGCTGAAGACCTCGCCCTGCCGCATCCCGGTGCCGGCGGCCACGACGAAGAGAGTCCGGTACCGGTCGGGCACGGCGGCGATGAGGGCGGCGACCGCCTCGGTGGACAGCGGCTCCACCCGCTTCGGCTGCCGCTTCGGCAGCCTGGTCCCCTCGCACGGGCTGGTGGCCACGCGCCGGTCGCGGACCGCGGCCTTGTAGATGCCGGCCACGATCCGATGCACCACGCCCACGGTGGATGGGGCCAGCGTCTCCGACAGTCGCTTCACCCAGGCCTGGACCTCGCTGGGCCGGACGTCCGCCAGTGGCCGGTGGCCCAGGTGCGGATACACGTGCCGGCGCAGCATCGTCTCGTGGTGCGCCGCGGTGGTCGGCCGGTGCACCTGCCCGGCCCGCCACTGCTCCGCGTACTCCTGGAGCGTGACCTTGCCGGCCTTCGGGTCGACGTACGCCCCGGTGAGCATGGAGTGCTCGATGGCGGTGGCGTACCGATCGGCGTCGACCTTGCGGGTGAACGTCTTCTTCCTCTGGGCGCCCGCCAGGTCACGCCAGCGCGTCTCCCAGGTGACGAGGTCGGCCTTGCCCTCCCGTGCCCGGACGCGCTTGTAGACGCTAGCCACGGCTGGTGTCCGAAGAGCGGAGGGCCGTGAGCCCGCCGTGGAGGAAGAGGTGGGCCAGGGAGTCGTTGCCGGTGGCGAAACCGGCTGCTCGAGCGCGCTCGAGCGCGGCCACGCCCGCGTCGATCGCCCTGGCCATGGCCTCGAAGTCCTCGGCCTGGAGAGGCTCGTCGTGCGGTCTGTTCTGGGCCTTCCACTCCCCGTGTAGATCCACAGAACGCAGCGCGCGTGCGCCGGTAGCCCAGAGCCACGCCTGATCCCACGCGACGCGCTCGTTTGGTGTGAGCGCCACGTCGGGCTGCTTCTCCGATGCCTGCGATGGGCTGGGGAGGAGCAGTCGGTTGGGGCTCACATCCAGCGCCACCGCGAGCGCCAGGAGGTCGTCCACGTCGACCCGTCGCTCCCCACGCTCGATCTTGCTCAGGCCGCTGATAGAGATCGGGCGCCCCAGCTCGGCGAGCCGTTCGGACAGGCGTCCGAGGGTCATGTCCTGTTCATTCCGAAGACGGGCGAGGTTCTGACTCACCCGTTCGGCGACCGGCCCGCGTTCGAGATCACGAGTTGCCATGACAGCGAATCTATCGCTGTCCTTGACAACCAGCAAGGTCTCGTGAACCCTTCTTCGTGTCCATGACGACGAACTGGTCGTCATAACGAACAAGAAGGACCACGCGATGAGCACCCTCATGACCGTCTCCGACCTCGCCTCGTACCTGGGCGTGCCGACGGCCACCATCTACTCCTGGAACAGCCGGGGCCTCGGCCCGAAGCGGTACCGGGTCGGGAAGTACGTCCGCTACCGCCGGGCGGACGTCGACACGTGGATCGACGAGCAGGCCGCGCCGGCCAGCATCGTCACGCCGTGACGATGTCCATGTCCGTCGTCCCGCCGCCGGGACGGCTGCGTGACCTCGTCGGCGCGCAGACGGTCGACGAGGTGCTGAGGGAGAACCAGGGCCGGGCGCGGTTCATCGTCGACGGCCTCGTGCATGCCACCACCACCCTCGTCTATGGCCTCAGCGAGGCCGGGAAGAGCTGGCTGATGGTCGACCTGGTCGCGGCCCTCGCCCGAGGTGAGAACTGGCTCGGTAAGCCGATCAACGGCGGTCCACGTCGCTCCCTCGTTCTGGCCGCAGACGCGGGCGGCAAGTGGGAGTACGCCGAGCGGCTCGGGAACGGCCTCGGAGACGGCGTGCACCTCGGGAGTCCCCCGCCCCCCGACATCAAGACCTGGAAGGCCGTCGGCGCCGACGCCGCGTCCGAGGGCATGGACATCGTGGTCGTGGACAACCTGTACGCCTGGGCCGGCGACGTAGACATGAACTCCAACGCGGACGTCGCCGGGCCCCTCGCATGCCTCAAGACCCTCGCAGAGGCCGGCGTCGCGGTGACGCTGGTGCACCACACCAACAGCGGCGGACGCAAGCCGGCAGGCGTGCACTCGATCCCGGCCTTCTTCCGTCACAGCCTGGCGGTGACCCCCGCCGGCATCCGGAGCCACGGCAACGACGCTCCAGGGGCCACCTACTGGCTCGCCCGACACGGCGGCCGGATCCTCGACGGGGGCCTGAAGAGCAACACCAGGGTCCCCCCCCGAGGGGGACACCGCCGCGTTGGTCGTCGGTCGACCCACCGCTTCGGCTCGACACCAGGAGGCCCTGGCGGTTCTGCAGCAGGCGCCCCCCGGCCTCGGCCAGCGGGCCCTCGGCAGGCACCTGAGGGACAACATGGCCAGCGTCGACACCGAAGACGCGGGCGTAGGGATCCTCAAGGCGCTGAAGGAGAAGGGGCTGTGGCCGCCCACGCCGGGCGTCCCCTCGCCGCCCTCAGCTGGGTGAGAGACGGGTGAACGGGGCTGGGTGGGTGGGTCGGTTCCCCCCTACAACCCCCCTCCCCGACCCACGCACGAATCACCCGTCGAGAGCCCGCCCCCGAAGGGCGGGCCCCCCTCCGGCCCGCCCGTGCTCCGGGCCCCCCTTAGGGCCCGGACCAGCACAGACGCCAGTCCGGGCCGCTGCGCGCGAGCGCAGCCGCCCGGCTTGGCCTCGGCTTCCCTGACCGAGGCCCGGATCGAGCGCCACGCAGGGCGCTCGGAGCACCACCGACCACTGGTCAAGGCACAGCCCGAAGCGCAGACGGGCTGCGAGCCCGTCGGCCAGCGAATGCCGCGTCGGGGGCTTTGGGCCCCCGAACTTCTAACCGCACCGCCAGGCCGCCGTCGGGGCTGCCGTGGCTGACCCCTGCCCTGAGGCAGGGAGCCCGAGACGAAAGACACCGATGGACCCGAACAACTTGAAGTACTTCTCCTGCGCCGAGGTCGACGGCGGCCGCCTGCGGCCGCACCAAGCCGAGGGCGTCGCGCTGATGGCGACGACCCCGAAAACGCTATGCGCCGACCCGGTCGGCGCCGGCAAGACGGTTCAGGCCGCCGGCCTGATCGCCCACCTCGCCGAGACCGGCGAGGTGTCCTCGGACCATCCGGCTCTGGTGCTCACCATGGGCTCACAGCTGGCCCACCAGACCGCGACCGAGTTGTCCCGCTTCCTTCCGGCTCTCACCGTCCTCGGCCTGGCCGGACACCGCGGTCTCGCCTCCTCGGCCAGTGAGCGCCGCCGGTGGGAGACGCTGAACCGGCCAGCCCACGTGAAGGTCATGACCTACTCCCAGTGGCGCACCCGCCGGCAACTGTGGGAGGGCCCGGTTCCGTCTGTCCTCGTCCTGGACGAGGTGTCCGCGCTCAAAGGCGGCGGCGCGGACTACGAGGCGGTCATGTCCATCGCGTCTGACGCGACCCGGGTGCACATGTTCTCGGCGACGCCGTACGAAAACGACCCGGTCGAGATGTGGCTCATCTACTCCCTGCTGCACCTGCCCGACCTGCCGACCTTGGCGGACTTCGAGAACTACTACGTGGCCTGGCGCGAGTACGACAACCGGCGCCAGCCGGTCGGCTGGGCCACCGACCTGGCCGCGGAGTACTTCCGGCAGTTGACCGCCCCGCACTTCTTCCGCTGGGAGGAGGCCGTGGCCGACCTGAAGCGGCCAACGTACGCCCGGGCGGACCGGTGGGTCCCGCTCTCACCGGGGCAGGCCCGCCTGATGGCCGCAGCGGACCGGAACGACGGGCTCAAACGTCACCAGGCGCAGAAGGCGATCGTCACCGGCGCGGTCAGTGGCCTCTCGGCCCGAGCCCTGGAGGCCGCGCGGCTGGTCGCCGAGATCGTTGATCGCGACCCGACCGGGAAGGTCCTCATAATCGCGGAAAGCCTCACGGAGTTGGATTTGATCGCCTCCGACCTGACCAAGGCGGGGATCGGCTGGACCGAGGTGCGGGGCGAGACGAAGCAGACCGACCGCGCCGACGTCGTCGAGCGGTATCGGTCAGATTCCGAGCTGCGGGTCCTGCTGGGCTCCAAGGTCCTGGAGCGCGGGCTCAACCTGCAATTCTGCCGGTACCTGATCACGGTAGGGCTGCCGGATAACCCGGCGCGTCTGGAGCAGCAGATCGGGCGCATTGTGCGCCACGGCTCCCCCTTCTACGCGGTCGAGCATTACGTCGTCCTCACCGAATGCGCCTACGACCGCTCGGCAGCGCGCCGTGTTCTCAGGAAGGAGGAGCACGCCGCCATGGTAATCACGGCAACCCCCTAACACGGTGCGGACACCATATTCCACTGACAGCATTCATTCTTCTCTGACTTACACCGATACTCACCCAAGGGAGTAGCAATGGCTCAGCGTAAGATTACGCGTTTCCTCGACGACCTGGATGGAACCGAGATCGTCGACGGAGCCGGCCGGACGGTCCGTTTCGCGCTGGACGGTCGCGAATACGAGATCGACCTGACGAACGAGCACGCCGACGAAATGGCCGCGGTTCTCGACCGCTACGTCAGCGCGGCCCGGAGGGTCACGCGCCGGTCTGCCCGGACCAAGTCCACGGGTGCCAAGTCGACCGCCCCGGCGGACTACAACGCCCAGGACGTCCGCACCTGGGCCAAGGCGAACAACATCGATGTGCCAAGCCGCGGTCGCATCCCGCGGAGCGTGGTCGATCAGTTCCACGCCGCCGGCAACTGATCGACGGTCTGGGCGGGGCCGGGTGTCGCGCGAACCGCCCGGCCCCGCCCTCACTGCCGCCGGACAAGCCCGCCCGGCTGAACCAGGCCATCAGACGGGTGGCCCGCCACCGTTCCCCGTTCCCGGAGGGAATTGGGTAGTGCTCAACGACCACAAGTACGACCGGAAGGCCAGGGACGCCTGGCGCGGAAGGAGCAGCAGGCCGCGCTGTTGCGCATTAAGACGGTCTGACCGCCCCAGAGACGCTCGGCTCCTCCCCAACGGCGGCGTGTCATGGGCCCCGTCAGCCGCCGCCATAACGGTCCCGCACGGGCATCCAAGAGCGCCGCGCCGCAAGGCCATCGGCCGCCGACTTCGAGAGGCATCGACGGGCCGTCTTCCAACTGATCGCCCAGCATCTGATCAAGTCTGTCGAGCTGGGCGCGCGGGCAGCCGGTCCCCCTACACCGCAGGCGCCAGCGCCGCCGTCGACGTCGTCACGCCGCTGGGCGCGCTGGCCCTCGGTCCGCAGGAGTGGAGGGGCTTGCCCTCGGCATCGTGGCGGCTGTGATGGCTGGGCTGCGCCAGGACGACGCCGCCCAGCCATCACAGCCAATGCCGCGACATCCACGCCCGGAGCCAGCCCGGCCGCGAAAGCCTCGGACCCTTTCGCTTCGACGCGCTCGGCGGCGACTCGGCGTACATCCGTGTCTTCCCGGACGTCGGAGCGGACGACCTGGTCCACAACGGGACCTTCAAGGATGGCCAGACGGCGCCGGCCGTCTGCAGGACGACGGGCCGGATGGTGGTGCTCGACCCGAGTGTCGGCGAGCGGCCGCGCCGGTCCGATGTCTGGGTGCAGGGCATTGGCTCCCCGGGGCCGACGCAGTACGCGCCGCTCACCTGCGGCGACATTGACGAAGCTCTCCTCGACGCCTTGCCACAGTGCTAACGCGGCTCAAGCTGTTCCGTGGTCGAGGCAGGTGACCGTGGCTGACCACCTGGACCAGCAATGACCGCGGACGTCGACCGTCGACTCGAGCGCCGTAACGGTGAGCGTCAACCAGTCCGGCGCGAGCCCGCGGTCGACGGCCAACAGCCGAACCTGCGCCCGGAGACCGGCGGCGGCTCGGCCGGCGTGGTCGTAGGGCAGGGCGGTGGTGACCGACAGGACGGCCGTGCCTAAGCGTCACGGACAAAACGGTTGCCAGTGAAGTCACCGACGCCGTCCTCCCATCATCGAGTAGCGCCGCAGCCACGCCGCAGCCCTGGATGCCGCCGGAATGTCATACCATTATGTTAAGATGGGCGAAATGCCTAGCCTGTCATTTCTTACCAATGCGAAACGTCGGGAGTTTCTGTGGTCCTGAAGAAGTCCGACCTGTACCGCTCCTTGTGGCGCAGTTGCGACGAACTGCGCGGCGGCATGGACGCATCCCAATACAAGGACTACATCCTGACGCTGTTGTTCGTAAAGTATGTATCGGACAAGGCTGAGGTCGACCCCGACGCCCTCATGGAGATTCCCGACGGGGGATCCTTTGCCGACATCGTGGCCCTGAAGGGCAAAAAGAACATCGGTGAAGGAATCGACACGGTCATCGGAAAGCTGGCCAAGGCCAACGATCTTGGTGGCGTCATCGATGTCGCCTTCTTCAATGATGACGAGAAGTTGGGCAAGGGCCAGGAGATGGTCGACCGGCTGTCCAAGCTGGTCGCCATCTTTGAACGCCTCGATTTCCGGAGCGGTCGCGCCGGCGGCGATGACCTGCTCGGCGACGCCTACGAGTACCTCATGCGGCACTTCGCCACCGAGTCCGGCAAGAGCAAGGGGCAGTTCTATACCCCGGCCGAGGTGTCGCGCGTGCTCGCCAAGGTGGTGGGCATCGGTCAGGACACCAAGCAGTACCAGTCGGTGTACGACCCGACCTGCGGTTCTGGATCGCTGCTCTTGAAGGCAGCGGACGAGGCGCCGAACGGCCTGACGGTTTATGGCCAGGAGAAGGACGTTGCCACCTGGGCACTTGCCCGCATGAACATGATCCTGCACGGCTACGAGACGGCCGACCTGGAGAAGGGGGACACCATCACGTCTCCCGGCTTCACGGTCAACGACCGGTTGAAGCCGCACGACTTCGTCGTTGCCAACCCGCCGTTCTCCAGCAAATCGTGGAGCAATGGCATCAACCCCAAGAAGGATAAGTACGAGCGCTTCGAGGACGGCGTCCCGCCGGCCAAGAACGGCGACTACGCTTTCCTGCTTCACGCCATCAAGTCGCTCAAATCAACCGGCAAGGCCGCAGTCATCCTGCCGCACGGCGTCCTCTTCCGCGGTAATGCCGAGGCGACGATCCGCAAGAACCTGCTCAAGCGCGGCCTCATCAAGGGGATAATCGGCCTGCCCCCGAACCTGTTCTACGGCACCGGCATCCCAGCCTGCATCGTCGTCGTCGACAAGGAGAGTGCCGTTGGACGCACCGGCGTCTTCATGATTGACGCATCGCGCGGCTTCATCAAGGACGGCAACAAGAACAGGCTGCGGTCGCAGGATATCCACAAGATCGTCGATGTCTTCACGCGGCAGATGGAAGAAGCCGGCTACTCTCGGCTGGTGCCGCTCGCAGAGATCGCGGACAAGAAGAACGACTACAACCTCAACATCTCGCGCTACATCGATTCCAGCGATCCCGAGGACCTTCAGGACCTGGTGGCGCATCTGCAGGGTGGAATACCTGACCACGACCTGGACCTGCTGAGCCACTACTGGAATGCCTTTCCCGGTCTGCGCGAGCAACTCTTCGAGACCGACCGCCCTGGCTACAGCCGCGCCCGTGTGGCACCGGCGGACGTGGCCGGCGTCATCGAGGCCAACGGCGAGTACCAGCGGCTTGACAGACTGATCGCGGCCAGACTTGACGCTTGGTGGGCGGCTCATCGCACGACCCTGTCAGGGCTCAAGGAGGGCACCCCGCCTAAGCCGGTCATCGGGGAGCTGTCCGAGCATCTGCTCGGTGCGTTCGTCGACGTGCCGTTGATCAGCCGCTACGACGTCTACGAGCAGCTCATGATTTATTGGGGCTCTGTCCTCCAGGACGACATCTATCTCGTCTCGACGGAGGGATGGGCAGCTGCCGCTGCGCCGCGGGCGCCGCTCGTAGATAAGGAGCGGAAGATTTCGGAGGACGCCGACCTCGTCATCGGTAGTGGCAAGTCGGCGCAGAAGTACAAGATGGACCTGCTCCCGCCAGGCCTCGTGATGCGGCGATACTTCGCGGCGGAGCATGCGCAGGTTGAGCAGCTGCAGCTTGCGCTGGATGCCGCCACGCAGGCGCTTGAGGACTTTGTCGAGGAACATGGCGTCGAAGGTGGCCTCCTTGAGGATGTCGTCAATGACAAGGGCAAGGTGACCAAGTCGGCCTTGACGGCGCAGGTTAGGGCTCTCCGCAACGAATCAGAGCGTGCTGACGAGCTCGAGGCGGCGAAGCAGGCCGCCGATCTCTTAGCGACCGAAACCACGGCTAAGAACGCGCATAAGGATGCACTGACCAACCTCCAGAAGCGCACACTGGCTCAGTACGAGCAGCTTACTGAAGATGAAATCAAGGGCTTGGTCATCGATGACAAGTGGTTCGCGACTATCCGTGCCAGCGTCAGCGAGGTTGTGCGCGCGGCGGCCTACCTTCTGGATGCGCGGTGCGAGGAACTCGTACGGCGCTACGACGCGACCCTGACTCAACTCAACGGACGTGTGGATGACCTTGCCGCCCGAGTTGAAGCCGTTCTTCAGGACATGCTTGGGGGCCGCGCATGACCACGGCAATCTGGCCCGCTGAGTGGCGCGTACGGCCGCTACAGGAACTGCTGCGGCGATCTCCGAGCTACGGCGTCAACGCCGCGGCATCGCCCTACGTGCCGACGAGACCCACGTACATCCGGATTACTGACATCAGTGACGATGGACGGTTCATGCCGTCCCCCCGCGTATCGGTTGATCATCCGGCGGCTCCGCAGTACCTACTGCAGGAAGGGGATCTCGTCTTCGCTCGAACGGGCGCGAGCGTAGGCAAGTCGTATCGCTATCGAACTGAGGATGGGATCCTCGTCTATGCGGGCTTCCTGATTCGCATCACGCCTGACCCAGCCGAGCTGAATCCAGAGTTCTTGTCGTACTACGTCCAGACGCAGGCATACTGGAACTGGATCAAGGTGATGTCGGTCAGAAGTGGCCAGCCAGGCGTGAACGGGCAAGAGTACGCGCAGATGCCGGTTCCTGTCCCTCCACGTCCTGAGCAGGACGCCATCGTCCGTGCCTTGCGCGAGGCAGACGACCTCGTCTATTCGCTTGAGCGCCTCATCGCGAAAAAGCAGCAGGTGAAGAAAGGTATAGTGCAGCACCTGTTGGCTGGACGAACGCGTCTACCGGGTTTCTCAAACGAGTGGTCACCTGTAACGGTTGGCTCGCTTGGCAGGTTTCTTAAGGGGCGCGGGATTAAGCGCGACGATGTGCGCCCGAGCGGCGTTGCGTGTATTCGTTACGGTGAGCTTTATACCCGTTACGGGAGTTACATCGAGGCGCCGGCTTCCTATGTCGACGCCGCGGTAGCAGCGACGGCGCAGCCTCTGCAACGAGGCGACCTCCTGTACGCGGCTTCAGGAGAGACGTCTGAGGACATCGGTATTTGTTCGGCGTTAATCGCGAGTATGCCGACAGTCGCGGGTGGCGACATCATCATTCAGCGGGGTCACGGGCAGGATCCTGTCTTCCTTGCAAGCCTGATGAACTCAGCATCCGTGATCGAGGAAAAGAGTCGTCTGGGGCAAGGGGATGCAGTCGTTCACATCAGCGCGGCAGCACTCGGCTCTATTGAGGTGCGCCTGCCGGAGTTGCCGGAGCAGCAGGCGATAGCCCGTGTCATCACTGATGCACACACAGAGATTGACCTGCTGACGGCGCGCCTCGCGAAGACGAAACAAATCAAGCGGGGAATGATGCAAGAGCTACTTAGCGGGCGTACCCGCCTGGCCGTCGGGAAGGAAGCGGCGTGAGCGATGTCGGGCAGCCGGAGCGCAAGACACAGAACCGCGTCGTGGCGATGGTGCGCGACCGGCTCGGCTATCAGTACCTCGGCAATTGGGAGAAGCGCGCTGGCAACAGCAACGTCGAGACGGACCTGCTGCGCGCCAATCTGATCAAGCGGGGTTACTCGGAGGCCGTCGTCAGCAAGGCTGTGGCGGCGCTTGACCGGGCACGGCTGGTGGGTGGTGGCCGCAGTCTCTATGAGGCCAATAAGGAGGTGTATGACCTGCTGCGCTACGGCGCCAAGGTTAGCCCCGAGGCCGGCAAGCCGAAGCAGACCGTCGAGTTCATCGACTGGGAGCATCCGGAAGCCAATGACTTCGCCGTCGCGGAGGAAGTATCGGTCGAGGGGCAGAACAACAAGCGGCCCGACGTCGTCCTCTACGTCAATGGTATCGCGGTCGCCGTCCTAGAGCTGAAGCGGTCCTTCGTCAGCGTGTCGGAAGGCATCCGGCAACACCTTGGCAATCAGAAGGCGGACTTCATCAAACCGTTCTTCTCGACGGTCCAGCTCATGCTTGCGGGCAACGACGTCGAAGGGTTGCG
This sequence comes from Geodermatophilus sp. SYSU D01105, assembly GCF_054050095.1. Taxonomy (NCBI): domain Bacteria; kingdom Bacillati; phylum Actinomycetota; class Actinomycetes; order Geodermatophilales; family Geodermatophilaceae; genus Geodermatophilus; species Geodermatophilus sp. SYSU D01105. The sequence continues at coordinate 45,159 of NZ_JBJGYR010000022.1, read as the reverse complement.
CTACGGGGTCATCGAGACCCGCGAGAAGTATTGGCTGACATGGAAGCTCACCTCCGATATGGACGACGTCACCCGCGCCGCCATGGAGGCGTGCGCCGCTGGCCTTGAGCAGCCGCTCGACCGGGCGCTGGCCCAGATGTGTACCAAGGGGCACCTCCTGGAAATCGTCCACGACTTCATGGTTTTCGAGGCCGGGGTCAAGAAGACGTGTCGCCCCAACCAGTACTTCGGGGTCAAGGCAGCGCAAGCCCGCATCGCGACGCGCGAGGGCGGCATCATCTGGCACACCCAGGGGGCGGGCAAGAGCCTGACCATGGTCTGGCTGGCGAAGTGGATCCGTGAACACCAGGAGGATCCACGCGTCCTGATCATTACGGACCGCACCGAGCTCGACGAGCAGATCGAGGGCGTCTTTCTGGGGGTCAAGGAGCAGGTCTACCGCGCCAAGAGCGGCGCTGACCTCATCGCCCAGCTCAACACTAGCGAGCACTGGCTGATGTGTTCGCTGATTCACAAGTTCGGCAAGGGTGGCGAAGGCGACTCGATCGAGGAGTACATCGCCGAGCTGAAGAAGAGCCTGCCGCCGGACTTCGCACCGAGGGGGAACTTCTTCGTCTTTGTCGACGAATGCCACCGGACGCAGTCCGGGCGGCTGCACGAGGCGATGAAGGAGCTGCTGCCGGGCGCCATGTTGATCGGCTTCACCGGCACGCCGCTGCTGAAGACCGACAAGCAGAAGAGCATCGAGACCTTCGGCAGCTACATTCACACCTATAAGTTCGACGAGGCCGTCCGCGACGGCGTCGTCCTGGACCTGCGCTACGAAGCTCGGGACATCGATCAGGAGATCACCTCGCTGGCCAAAGTCGACCAGTGGTTCGACAATAAGACCAAGGGTTTGACCGACCTTGCCCGGGCCGAACTAAAGAAGCGCTGGGGGACGATGCAGCGTGTCCTCAGTTCGAAATCGCGGGCGGAGAAGATTGTCGCCGACATTCTGATGGATATGGACACTAAGGAGCGGCTGGCCAATGGCCGCGGTAATGCCATGCTGGTCGGCAGTAGCATCTACCAGGCCTGCAAGTTCTACGAGCTGTTCAGCCAGACCAGCCTCAAGGGCAAGGTCGCCATTGTTACGAGTTACGAGCCGAACCCTAGCGACATCGCCAAAGAGGACGCCGGCGAGGGGCTGAACGAGGCGCTGCGCCAGTATGAGATTCACCGCAAGATGTTGGCCGACTACTTTGACGAACCGGCCGACCAGGCCATGCACAAAGTCGAGGAGTTCGAGCGGCAGGTCAAGCAGAAGTTCATCGACGAACCAGGGCAGATGCGGCTGCTCATCGTCGTGGACAAGCTGCTGACCGGCTTCGACGCACCGTCGGCCACGTACCTCTACATCGACAAGCAGATGCGTGACCACGGCCTATTCCAGGCCATCTGCCGCGTCAACCGCCTCGACGGCGACGATAAGGACTACGGCTACATCGTCGACTACAAGGACCTGTTCCGGTCGATTGAGGGCGCGGTCACGGACTACACAGCGGGCGCCCTGGACGGCTACGACGAGGAGGACGTCGCCGGCCTGCTGGAGGACCGGCTGGAGAAGGGGCGCGTACGGCTGGAGGAGGCTCTCGAGGCCATCCGGCTGCTGTGCGAGCCAGTGTCGCCGAAGGACACGCGGAACTACCAGCACTACTTCTGTGCCGCCGATACGGGTGACGCCCAGGCGCTCAAGAGGAACGAGCCGAAGCGAGTGGCGCTGTACAAGGCAGTGACCGCCCTCGTCCGGGCGTACGCCAACATCGCCAACGAGATGACCGAGGCCGGCTACTCCGTCACGGAGGCCATGGACATCAAGGCGGAGGTCCAGCACTACGAGCGGGTACGCCAGGAGGTCAAGCTCGGTGCAGGGGAGAACATCGACTACAAGGCGTACGAGGCCGACATGCGCTACCTGCTGGACACCTACATCCGTGCCAGTGACTCCGAGACTGTCACGACGTTCGAGGATCAAGGACTGATCGACCTCATTGTTAAGCACGGCGTGACAGCGGCCGTCGATCAGCTGCCGGATGGCATCAAGGCCAGCCCCGAGGCCGTCGCTGAGACGATCGAGAACAACACCCGCAAGCTCATCACCGATGAGCAGCCAATCAACCCGAAGTACTTCGACAAGATGTCGCAGCTGCTCGACGCCCTCATCGAACTGCGCCGGCAGCAGGCCATCGAGTACAAGGAGTACCTGGAGCGGCTGGCAGCGCTAGCTAAGCAGGTGGCCGCGCCGGAAACCGGCTCGGACTACCCAGCGGCGATCGCCAGCAGTGCGCTGCGTTCGCTGTACGACAACCTCGACGGCGACGAAGCTCTGGCGCTCAAGCTTGGTGCGGTCATCCTCAGCACCAAGAAGGACAGTTGGCGCGGGAACCGGATGAAGGAACGCGAGGTCTACAACGCCATCCGGCGGGTGCTGAGCGAGGAAGCGCCGACTGTCGACGTCGACGCGCTGTTCGAGGTGGTGAAGCACCAGCATGAGTACTAGCTCACCCGTTATCCGCGTCGCCGGCCTCGACGTCGACGTCGTCCGCAAGGACGTCAAGAACCTGCACCTGGCCGTTTATCCACCGTTCGGCCGCGTCCGGGTGGCCGCGCCGCCAGGCCTGGATGATGACGCTGTCCGACTGGCGGTGGTTACCCGCCTGCCTTGGATCCGCAAGCAGCGCCAGCGGTTACTGCAGCAGGAGCGCGAGACACCCCGTCAGTACGTCGATGGGGAGACGCACTATGTGTGGGGGCGCAAGTACCGTCTCCGGGTGGTTGATGACGGGGCACGCCAGGGCCTCGTTGAGCGGCACGGTCACTGGCTGGAACTGCACAGCGCAGTCGGGACAAGCCGCGACTCACTTGAACGCCGGCTGACTGCCTGGTACCGCGAGGAGCTCAAGGCCGCGATCCCGGAGCGGCTTGATCATTGGGTACCGCTCGTGGGCGTTGAGGCACCCGGGTGGGCGGTCCGTCGCATGAAGACGAAGTGGGGAACTTGTCAGCGGGAACAATCCAAGATTTGGCTCAATCTGGAGCTCGCGAAGAAGCCGCCGGAGTGCCTTGATTACGTGATGGTGCACGAGCTCGTCCACCTGCTCGAGCGCAATCACACCGAGCGCTTCTTCGACCTGATGAGTCAACTTATGCCGACCTGGCGCACGCACCGCGACGTCCTTAACCGGCTGCCGTTGGCTGACGAAGCCTGGGGGAGTATGGACTAGCGGAGCTGACCGAACCGTCGTCCTGGCGTGCTGGCGCAAATGGTGTCGGTCGCTTCCAGTCCGATCAGCAGCCTAAGATCGTTGCAGCGCCATATATAATGGCTCTATGAATCAAGGATCGACACCGCTAGTCGCTGCCGCCATTACGGCGAGCGGAGCGATTACAGTGGCGGTCTTGTCGGCTGTCTTCGCCTACTTCGGGGAGAAGCGGACGCGGCGGCGTACGCTCTATGGCGAGGCCTATCGGGCGGCGTTGGCCTGGCGTGAGATGCTCTACCGGATCCGTCGCCGCCGCAGAAGTGACGATGCCGAGGATGCCCTGATCACTGCCTTCCGTGACCTGCAGCTGGATATCGACTATCACACCGGCTGGATCGGCAGCGAGTCGAATTACGTGCAGCGGTCATACGCCTGCCTTGTCAGGCAGGTGAAGGCTGTCACCAGTCCGCTCATCCAGCAGGCCTGGGACGCGAGCCCGCCAGCTCGGCCCTCGTGGTCCGATCCTGACGCCGAGCACCCGGATGTCTCAGCGGCTGCCCGTAGCTTCCTCTTCGACGTCCGCTGTCACCTGGCATGGTGGCAGCTCCCCAAGCTGCTGGTCGTCCTCCGAAACCGGGAGTGGCTCAGGAGGTCTCAGGCGTGAGTTCGCTGCCCGACCAGTTCGCCGGCTTCATCGACAACATCTCGCTCCGCGAGCGGCAGGTCGAGCGGATCCAAAGCGCGACCACTGCTCTTGGGGCATACCTGCGTGAGGCGTTCGATCTCAACGCCAGCGCCGTCTTCCTGCAGGGCTCCTACGCCAACGGCACTGCCATTAAGCCGTCGGAGGGCGGCGAGTACGACGTCGATGTGGTCGTCGTCTCGGCCGCGGAGGAGAACAGCGCCACCAGTGCCCTCAGGGCCCTCGAGGACACCCTGGCCTCACATGGGCGTTACAAGGACCGCATTGAGGCCAGAACGCCGTGCGTTCGACTGAAGTATGCCGATGACGCCATCGGCGGCTTCCACGTCGACGTCGTCCCCGTCCGGCCGCACGCGGACGACGGTGCTCCGTTCGAGGTGCCGCGCCGTGGCGAAGGCTGGCATGGCACCGCTCCGCAGGAGTTCACCCGGTGGTGCGCCGCCCAGGGCGATGCCTTCGCCCGTACGGTCAAAACCCTGAAGCACTGGCGCAGCCGGCAGCAGGACCGGGCCGCCATCAAGTCGATCCTGCTGCAGGTGCTTGTCAGCCGCCACATGCCGGTCGGCGTGTCGGATGACGCCGAGCGCCTCGCGCTGACGTTGAAGGGACTGGCCCAGGCGCTGTCCGGCCTCGATGAAGTGCCGGTCGTGACGAACCCCGTGCTTGCCGGCGAGAACCTGGCGCGGCGTTGGACCAAGAAGGAGATGGCCAACTTCATCAGTCATCTCGATGACGCTTCGGCCGCCGCCCGTAAGGCGCTCGACGCCGATGACGACGCGGAGTCGACGGAACTGTGGCAGGCCTTGCTGGGCGACGACGTCTTTCCGCTGCCCCACGCCACGGCGCTCGGCGTGCGGTTGGGAGACCGCAGTCATGCCAAGCGGCCGGAGGACAGGGGCTGGTTCGAGGCCTACCACCCCGCGTACGCGATCACGCGCACGGCTACCTACCAGCGAGGCCGCGACTGCCAGCGTCGGCGTTACCGCGACAACGACCGCCTGCTGTTCCCCGAGCACAAGTTGCGCTTTCTGGCGGAGGTCACAGGCCCGACCGGGGGCGAAATCTGGTGGCGTGTCATCAACACCGGCGGCCATGCCCGCCATGAGGGCGGGTTGCGCGGGGACTTCTTCAAGGCCAAGCAGCTCGGGGGAGCGCCGAGTCGAGACGAGCGCGAGAACTGGGAGGCGGTCTCATACACCGGCTCCCATGTCATCGAGGCCTTCTTGGTAGTCGGGACGGCGGTGGTGGCCAAGAGTGAGCAAATGCGTATCAACATTTACAGCCCGAAGTGGCGGCACTGGCTGCCATGAGCATGGCGGTCCTGAAAGGCTCTCGCGAGGGTCGACATCCCGGTGGCAGATACGGTCGCCCGCCGGAAGACGGCCCGGATTCGCCCTTGTTCGCGCAGGGGGCGCCGCTCCGCAAGATGCGGGTGGTGCTCGACGCTGCGGTCGGCGCTAGTACGGCTCAGGACAAGCTGCATCTCTTACTTGGCCTGCTGACCCATCCGCATATTGAGCTGTATCGCTACGCCGACGACGGACCGCCCGCCGATGCGCCACGCCGGTCGATTGACTGGCTCGGAGAAGTGGTGCCAGGTTGGATCGCGCTGGAGGAGACGCCCGAATCCCTGCGTGACTTCGCCGTGACGTACGCAGATGAGGACGGCGTTGCTCAAGGGGCAGTGATGGCTCACCACTTTATGGAGCTAGCGCGGGGTGACGGTGAAGCGGTCAGCTACCGGGAGCTCCCGGCCGGCGTTGCCGCGACGCGGCGAGCAGCCGACGTCTTGGCCGCGCGGGTGGTTGACGCCGCGCATGCCGACGTGTTCATCACCGAGCGGTCATATCTCTTCGAGGACCGGCGGTTCGCGCCGACGCGGGGCATCACCGTGCTGCGGCCGCTGGACGCCCTGCCGCTCATCGGCCTGTATCTGCGCCAGCAGGGTGAGTACATCACCTGGCGGTCTGCGGACGGCCATGGCATGGCGACCTTCAACCGCGGCCTGTTCTACTGGGTGGCCACTCGGGCGCTGCTGCCTGAGGGCTGGCGTTGGATGACCGCTTGCGTGCGGGAGTCCACCGCCAGCGGCGACGACACGCTGACCTTTCATGCGCAGTCCCTCCTGCAGCGCGTAGACCAGGCCCTACGGGCGCGGGACGAGGCCTTCGCTGCCCTGAATGCGCCGCAGAACAACGACACGGCTGACGATGCGCTGGCTGCGCTCGATCGCCTGCTGCTTCTTCTGATGGCGGCGGTGGATGTCAGCGCCCGTGTGGCCCACATGGTGCTCGGCCTGTCCGCCGGCGATCTCTATCAAGCATCGTGGAAGCGAGGCGGACGGTGGGAGCGCGAACTACGGCGCCACCACCGGCAGCTGTCTGATCTCACGAAGTCGGCTGCCTACGGTGATGTCCTAGCCATCTTGCGGCTACTCCGCAATACCGTGCATGGTGCCGCACTGACGCCGCTGGCCGTCAGCGACGGTTCGTTCCGTGGTCCGACCGACACGCTCGTCGCGCTGCCGAGCGCAGACGCAACGACGCTGCTGGAGTGCGCTGACCGACAAGGCGGACGGGCTGCCTGGGGCATGAAGGAGCTTATCCCCGGTCAATTGCACGCCGACATCGACGTCCTGATCGAACGTCTGCTGCCCGCGGTCATTGGGTTCCTCAATGAAGCGATGCGGCTAACCCCGGTTGAGCGGTTACTGCACGCCAACTTAACGGCGGCTGATGCAGCGCCAGCAGTCAGCAATGATCTCGACGCCTTCTCGGAGCTGAATCGACGCTTGATCCTCTGGCAGCTCGGTCTTGCCTAATGTCGCCCCCATGGCTTGCGCATGCGGACGCCAACGTCCTTGAGGGTTTGCCGCACCGTATCGTCGTAGCAGCCGTAGCGCTCTGCCAACCGCTGGAGTGACCAGCCCTCGCCGTACAGCCGGACCGCTTCGTCGACCCGTTCGGGTGGGAGTCCAACCCGCCGCAGCGTGTCGCCGACCCGGTGGAGGTGCGCGGCCACGGTCGTCCGGTGCAGACCCCAGCGGGCGGCGCGAAATGATTATGTCGTCATCGGCCTGGTACTCGGCGACCAGTTGATCAACTTGCTCCCGTGTCCAGCCGGCGCTGCTTCTGCTTTGGAGGCTTGTCGCGGTGTGGTCGTTGGCGGAGCAGGGTGGGTACGGCCTTGGCCAGCCGTCGGAACCGGGACGCTTGGTTCGAGCTACCTCCCTTTAGGGCCCACCACAAGGGACTCGAATCCCCGACAGGGTCGTTGGCAGAGCAGATCCAGGCGATGTCAGCCCCGCGTCACGTAGTGCTGCGGGTGCCGTGCAGGCGGGAGTATCGCTGCCCACGGCAGCTCGACGTCCCATAGCCCCGCCACTCGTCTCGACGCTGACGCCGTGGCGCTCGATGAGCTCCAGGAGGTCCTCGATCTCCCGCGGCGAGCGGTGCAGCCCCTCAGGCGCCCAGGCGAGCACCGTCTGGACCTCACCGGTCACGATGGCGGCGGTGAGCCGCGGGTAGGCAGGTTGCCGCGCGACTCCACCCGCAAGGCCGTGTCTCGAGGCATCGCTCACGACGCAGCTGCTGACGAGACGCCATCAGTGGACACCTCGAGGCTGGCTGCCCACGACATATGACCTCGACCGACCCCCGCCTTTCCGGAAAGCGAAACTCGGTTCAAGGCCGAGATCGGAGTCGTGAGGCGTTGTGACCTAAACGATAGAAATGGTCTCGGATGGTCGGATTCAGCCAATCTAGTACCGATGCGTGGCTAATCAGCCACGCATCGCCCGGAATGTCCGCTAATGCGGCACGTCCGCGCACATCGCAATCCCCACTTTTGCTCGACGAGCTGGCGGTACGGCCCGAGGTAGATGCAGATCGCGCTGACGAAGACGCTGACGAGTGGGTAGCCTGCAACGGCGAACCAGCCCGACATGTGCACCTCTTACAAGGAATGGGAGGGCCGCACATGCTGGCACTACGTCGACGCTCACGCCCCGCGACCGACACGGATCCATCGAGACGGCCGGACGGTGCACCGGCGCGGCATGAAGTCGCGGAGCGCGCCGTCCGCCACGGCTGCTACCAGCCCACAGCAGGCCACTTTCCACTCTCGAACCCGGTGCAGCCCCACGAGGCACTCGTTGGTCGCGGTCCGCCGCTTCCGTCGAATTACCCCTGTCGCCCCACTTCCCCCCGGGAATCCGAGCGAGGATGTACGTATGACACGCGTCGCCCGGATTAACAACCCGGGGTCGGCCGGAAAGGTTGCCGATCGGTGCGTCGCGGACATCGCGTCACCCGATTGCTGGCTTGCGCGCAGCGGATTTCTCGGCTATCTCTTCCAATGTGAGCGACCGCTGCAAATGGCGAGAGGAGCGGTGTGAAAGAGGCGTGTACTACAAGAGTCGCGGCCTCTGCAAAATGCACTACTCGGCCGCCTGGCGACGTGGCGTCCTCGACAGGCTCTACCCCAAGCCGGAACTACCGGCCGTGTGCAAGGTGGACGGATGTGAGCGGCCACGGCGCTCGAAGGGCTATTGCCACAGTCATTACGTTCGCTTCGAGTACAGCGGTCTCAGCGGGCCGCCCGGGCCGTCCCCGCATCGGCTGGCCGACGTCGACTTGGACGCCGAGACGGCCACCTGCTCGGTATGCGGTGAGGGCACCCCAGTGCTCATCTCCCGCCGGCGGGGAACAGGGGAGCGCTACGCCCGGATGTGCCTCAGCCGCTACCCCGGCGTGCGGGAGCGAGCCCGCCAGTGGCTGGCCACCAACACCAGCTGGGCCCTCACGGACGAGGAACGCGCCGCCATGTTGGCGAAGCAGGGCGGCGTCTGTGCGAACCCGAGCTGTGGAGCGCCCGACTCCGGTCGCTCACGCTGGACCCGTCTGGCGACCGACCATGATCACTCCTCGAGCGCGGACAACGTCCGCGGACTGATCTGCCGGCGCTGCAACGGCGCGATCGGCATGGCCCCGGGCGACAATCTGACGGGCGTCTTGGGCTTGGCCGTCTACCTGGCCGCCTACGAGAGACCAGACCTCGCGGCTGACCTCATGCGGCTGCGCGCGGCCGTCGCCGACTGCGCGTCGCCGAATGGGCCTGATGGCGTAAATGGAGCCGCCTGGGGATCGACCAACCCTGGGCAACCTTCCTCCGTCGACTCGTGTGTCGGCGGAGAACGCTGACATGCCGGGGGCACAGCGGGGGCACGCGAGGATGACCATCCATGACATGTGTGGCCGATTACAGCAAGTGATCGCTGCAGCTCATAAGGGCTGTTGCGCAACGATGAAGAGGAATCCTTGCCTGCTTGACAATTCCCGGCGTACAGGCCGACTCGTCCGTCGCCCGCCGCTGACCTGGACCATGCGGTCAGCGGGGGCGGTGGTGGTCAACCGGCCCTCGGTGTGGCCTGACCGATGAGTTCTCCGCGCCCTGCTGGTCGGTACGCCGAACACCGACCCACGGGAGGCCTCGCGATGCGGAAACTGACCTTCGGCATGAACCTGAGCCTGGACGGCTACATCGCCGCGCCCGGCGACGACCTCGGTTGGAGCGTGCCGAGCGACGAGCTGTTCCAGTGGTGGTCCGACCGGGTGGGGGCGACGGGCCTGGCGCTGTACGGGCGCAGACTGTGGGAGACGATGAGTTCCCACTGGCCGACCGCCGACCAGCAGCCCGGCGCCACACCGGCGGAGATCGAGTACGCCCGCCGCTGGCAGGACATGCCGAAGGTGGTGTTCTCCTCCACGATCAGCACGGTCGACGGGAACGCCCGCCTGGTCACCGGCGACGCGGTCACCGAGATCACCCGGCTCAAGGCCGAGGATGGCGGCCCCATGGACATCGGCGGCGCCACCCTCGCCGCGGCGGCGATGCGGGCCGGGCTGATCGACGAGTACGTGCTGGCCACCGCACCGGTCCTGGTGGGCAGCGGCACGCCGTTCTTCACGGCCCTGGACAACTGGGTGAACCTGAACCTGGTGGAGACCCGGACGTTCCCCGACGGCGTGGTCCTGACCAGGTACGAGACCAGGCACTGAGTGCCCGACGGTCCCTGAAGCCGCCTCCGGGGACACGTGGCAGGCCGCGATCGACCGCTCGCCAGCGACTGCCCAGTCCGCACAGACTCCGCAACTCGGCCGCGAACCGCCAGCCGTGGCTGTGCGCCGCCAACGGCACAGCCGCTGTTCCAGGGGCGGATCCACCGGAAGCCGACGATCGTCGACTCGACCGTCACGGCTCCCGGCGTACAGGCCGACTCGTCCGTCGCCCACCTGATGACCTGGAGGGGTGCGGTCAGAGGTCCTGCTGCGCCCCGCCGTCCGACGTCCCTAGGGGTCGACGCTGAGCGGTCCCCCCACGGTCGGCCTCCGCGCGCCCGGTCGGCACGGCGGAACGCTGTGCGCTGCGGCGGGGTTCCACGCGATGGAACCCCGCCTCGACGCACGTCCTCCGACTCCTCCGGCGCCTGCGCTCGGGCGGGCGGGCCCTCAGCCGAGCTGCTCGGCGAGCATGACGATGATCCCCTCCGGGCCGCGGACGTAGCAGAGCCGATAGCTGTCCTCGTACCGCACGACCTCACCCACGAGTTCCGTGCCGCGGGCACGCAGACCGGCCACGGTGGCGTCGATGTCGTCGACGGCGAAGGCGACCCGGCGGATGCCCGGGGTGTTCGGCGGCGCGCCCCGGTCGCCGGTCCGCGCAGGTGGGGAGTGGAACTGCATCAGCTCGAGCCGGCCGTGACCGTCCGGGGTCTGGATCATCGCGACCTCGACGCGGACGCCCTCGAGCGCCACGACGCGGTCCACCCAGTCGCCTTCGACCGGCCCCCTCCCCAGGAGCTCGAGCCCGAGCTCGACGAAGAACCCGGTCGCGGCCTCGAGGTCGTCGACCACGATGCCCACGTTCTCCAGCCGCTGGATCGTCATGCGGGTCCCCCTCCTCCGGACGAGGTGCCCTCCGTGGTCCCGGCCCGCGCGCGGGCGGCCTGGCGGACCAGGTGGTCCCGCTCGGCGACGTCGGTGGCGCGACGGGCGGCCTCCGCGTACGCCGCGCCGGCGGCCGACAGGTCGCCGGCGAGCTCGTGCAGGTGGCCGCGGACGGCGTGCCACCGGTGCCGCTCGCCGAGCACCTCGCGCAGCCGGTCGGTCTCGCGCAGTCCGGCGGCGGCGCCGAGGACGTGCCCGACCGCGACCGCGCGGCCGAGCACCGCGGCGGGGTCCTGGCGGACCGGGTCGTCGCTGAGTGCGACGAGGTCGTCGTACCAGGCGAGGATCTGTGGCCAGTCGGTCTCCTCGGCGCTCGCGGCGTCGTCGTGCAGCGCCGCGATGGCGGCCTCGACCTGGTAGCGGCCGGGACGCTGGAGCGCCAGCGCCGACTGCAGGACGCGCACGCCCTCGGCGATCTGGCGGGTGTCCCACAGGCCGCGGTCCTGGCGGTCGAGCGGGACCAAACGTCCCTCCGCGTCCCGTCGCGCCGGGAGGCGGGCGTGGTTCAGGAGCATCAGCGCGAGCAGCCCCCGCGCCTCCGGCTCCTCGGTGGCGAGGGTGAGCTGCCGGGCGAGCCGGATCGCCTCGCCGGCCAGGTCCACCCGCCCCGAGTGGCCGGCCGTGTAGACGAGGTAGAGGACGCGCAGCACGACGGCGAGGTCTCCGGGGGAGTCCAGGCGGCGCCCCTGCAGGGCGCGCTTGGCGCGGCTGATCCGCTGCGCCATGGTCGCCTCCGGCACGTAGAAGGCGTCGGCGATCTCCCGGGTGGTGAGGCCGCCGACGGCGCGCAGGGTCAGCGCCACCTGGGAGGCGGGGGCGAGGTCGGGGGAGCAGCAGCAGAAGAGCAGGAAGAGGGTGTCGTCGCCCTCCTCGGTCGTGGCGGGTCGCGGCTCGGCGTACGTCGCCTCCTCGCGGCGGGACCGGGCGTCCTCGCTGCGGCGGGCGTCGACGAGCCGCCGGGTGGCGACCGTCGTCAGCCACGCGCGCGGGTCGCGCGGCGGGTGCTCGGGCCACACCCGCAGCGCCTCCAGCAACGCCTCCTGCAGCGCGTCCTCGGCGGCGTCGAAGTCCTCCCCGCGCCGGACCAGGCCCGCGAGCACCCGGGGGACGAGGGCGCGCAGCGCGCCCTCGTCCAGCGGTCGCGTCGGCTCGTCCACGACGTCGGGTCAGTCGTCCGACGGCGGCCCGGACATGACCTCCCGGACGTCGATCCACTCGTACAGCGGCCCTCCGCCCGGGCCGGGCTCGGAGGAGATGTGGGCCGCGATCTCGAGCGCGCGCTCGCGTGACTCGACGTCGACCATGTACCAGCCCGCCACGAGGTCACTGGTCTCGGGCAGCGGCCCGTCGGTGGTGACCGGCGCGGCGTCCGGACCGCCGTAGCGCACCCACGTCCGGACCGGCGTGAGCGCCTGCACGTCGACGAGCTCGCCGTTCTCCTCGAGCAGCTCGTTGACGTGCCTCAGGAAGGCCATGTGCGCCTCGACGTCCTCGGGGGCCCACTGGTCCATCGGGGGGAAGGGACGGTGCGGCTCCGGGCCGCCGCGGTAGTGCTTGAGGAGCAGGTACTTCGGCATGGTGGTCTCCGGGTCTCGTGGGCCGCGCCTGTCGTGGCCCTCACCTGGTGAGCGGAGCCGGTTCCGGGTTCTCGACATGCAACCACCCGTCCGGCGCAGGGATCCTCGGCGCAGCCGGTCCGGACCGGGGGGACGGCGGACGGCGGACGCGGTGCCGGTCCCCAGACCTGGGGGTCCCGGGCCGCTGCTCCCGAGGCGGCCGGCTGCGCGAAGACGCAGGTGACGGCTGGGGTCCCTGGGGCGCGCGGGGGGAGGGGCGCCCCGAGCCGTGCTTCCCGCGCGCCGCCCGCGTGGGTGACACTCCGCCGGGCTCGGCACCGGTCCCCGACGGGGTGGGGACGACGAGCCACGGGGAATCGGGGGCACACGTGTTCGAGCCGGCCGTGAGTGCGATCTTGGCCCACCACGAGAGCAGGTCCGGCAACACGCTCATGCGGCGGGCCGCCGAGCAGGCCGTGGCGCTGGGCTACCAGCCCGTCCCACCGGGAGGCAGCGGCCAGGCGCGGTACATCCGGCTGGTCCTCGACGCCCGGTGGGCGAGCGTCCCGGTGACGCTCTACCTGGAGGGCAACCGGCTGGTCGCCAACGGCAAGCAGGTGCGCGCCTTCGCCGCCTCCCTGCCCGGGGCCGTGCCGACCCCGCGGGACGTGCAGTTCCCGCTGGGCACGGTCGAGCAGCAGGTGCTGGAGGCTGTCGCCACCTGGGCCGACGCCCGCGCGGTGCGCCCCGGCGAGGCCGCACCGGTCGCCGCGGCTGCGCCGCCGGCCGGCCGCCCCGCACCGACGAGTGCACCCGCCCCGGCCCGGGGAGGGACCGCGGCGGGTCCGCGCCGGCCGGCCGTCGTCGCCGCCGTCGTGGCGGTCCTGGTCCTGCTCGGTGCGCTGAGGGGCGGGGCGGGCAGCGCCCTCGTCCTCGGCGGGTCCGCCGTCGCCGCCGTCGGCGGGATCGCCCTCGTCCGCGGGCGGGCTCCCTGGGTCCGCATCGCCACGCGCGGTGTGGGCGGGGCCGTCGCGGCCGGTGGCCTGGCGCTGGTGGTCGCCGGCGGCACGCTGCTGCCGACCCCGACCGCCGCCACGGCCCGCAGCGAGCAGCTGCCGTCGGCGGCCGCCCCGGCGTCGGCGAGCCCATCGGCCTCGGAGGCGGACACCGCCGCCGCCGAGGCCGCGCTCATGGAGGCCGAGACCGACGAGCGGGCCGTCGCCGGGGTCGACCGGACGACCGGGCTGCTGTCCGACGGCGCCACGCAGACCGCCGTGCAGGAGGCGGCGCGGACCTCGGCGCTGGCCGCCCTGGCCGCCGTCGAGGTCAAGGGCCGGGCGCCGCGGACCGGGTACGACCGGGACCTGTTCGGCAACGGGTGGGTGGACACCGACCGGAACGGCTGCGACACCCGCAACGACGTCCTCGCCCGCGACCTGACGGGGGAGACGGTCAAGCCGGGCACCCGGGACTGCGTCGTCCTGACCGGCACCCTGGCCGACCCCTACTCCGCCAGGACCATCGCCTTCCAGCGCGGGCAGGACACGAGCGACGACGTGCAGATCCACCACGTCGTCGCGCTGTCGGACGCGTGGCAGAAGGGCGCCCAGGGCTGGGACACCGCGCGGCGCACCGCCTTCGCCAACGACCTGCTCAACCTGCTGGCCGTCGACGGCCCGCTCAACATGCAGAAGGGCGACGGCGACGCGGCCACCTGGCTGCCGCCGAACACCGCCTACCGGTGCGCCTACGTCGCCCGGCAGGTGGCGGTGAAGGTGAGCTACGGGCTGTGGATGACCCAGGCGGAGAAGAACGCCGTCGCCACCGTGCTCACCACCTGCCCCGACGAGCCGCTGCCCGGCGGCGTGGTCGCCGCGCTGCCCGAGCCCGCACCGGAGCCGGAGAGCTCCCCGGCTCCCCGGGTCGTCCCGGTGCCGGTCCCCGTCGAGGAGCCCGACACCGACGTGGTCCCGGTGCCCGTCCCGGTGCCGGCACCGCGACCGGCCCCCGCTCCGGCCCCGGTCCCCGCACCGGCCCCCGCTCCGGCCCCGGCCCCCGCTCCGGCCCCGGCCCCCGCTCCAGTCCCCGCACCGGCCCCGGCCCCCGCGCCCGACGCCGGCGTCCACTACCAGAACTGCGATGCGGTACGGGCCGCCGGCGCTGCGCCCATCCGCCCGGGGGACCCCGGCTGGCAGCCGGAGTTCGACCGGGACGAGGACGGCGTCGGCTGCGAGTAGGTGCCGGTCAGGCTCCGCGGTGTGACCGGCGGCGGAGGCGCCGGGCGACCAGGTGGTCGACCCCGAGGCGGCCCGAGCCGGTCACCGCGAGCACGAGGCTGAGCAGCCCGAGCGTGATGACCAGCTCGGGGCCGTTGTGGTCCATGGCGAACAGGCCGCTGGTGTGCACGAAGACCCAGGCCCCGACCATGTTCAGCGCCATGACCACGCCGACGATCGGGACGGCGGCGCCGACGATCATCGCGATCCCGCCGACGAGCTCGAAGAGCACGTTGGCCGGGCCGGTCACGCTGCCGAGCGGGACGCCCGACTGCTCGAACAGCCGCCCGACCCCGCTCAGGCTGCCGCCGAAGTCGTACTCGAGCTTGGCGTGCGCCACCATGATCACGCCCAGGCCGATCCGGGCGAGGAGCAGGACGACGTCGCGGGCGGCCTGGGTCAGGCCGGTGTCCCGGGTGAGCGGGGTGCGGTCGGTGATGGTCATGGTGGGGGTCCCTCCGGGGTGTCGGCCTCCCGGGCGGTCGCCCGCGGGGCCTCACCAGGACGACGAACGAACGGTCTCCGTTTCGACCTCGTCGCGGACGCGAAGTCATCGGCGGGATCGAGCCGGTCGGTGCGCGAGCGACCGTAGGAGTTGGAGTGCGCTCGAGGTCAACGGGTGCTGGAACGACCTCGTCGAGGCCTCGGGCCAGGGACGGGGAGACGGCGCCGCGGAGCCGGTCCGCGGCCGCGTACGTACCGTGGTGGGGTGAGCCTCGCCCCGGCATCGGCCGTCGTCCTGCACGACTCCTTCGCCCGCGAGCTGCCGGAGCTGGCGATCCCGTGGCGAGCCGCGGAGGCGCCGGACCCGCGGCTGCTCGTCCTCAACGACTCCCTGGCCACCGAGCTCGGCCTCGACCCCGCCGCGCTGCGGAGCCCGGAGGGCATCGGCCTGCTGGTGGGCACCTCCCTGCCCGCCGACGCCCACCCCGTGGCGCAGGCCTACGCCGGGCACCAGTTCGGCTGGTACTCCCCGCGGCTCGGGGACGGCCGCGCGCTGCTGCTCGGTGAGCTGGACGGCCCCGACGGCCTGCGCGACCTGCACCTCAAGGGGGCGGGCCGCACGCCGTTCTCCCGCGGGGGCGACGGGTTGGCCGTGGTCGGTCCGATGCTGCGCGAGTACGTGGTCAGCGAGGCGATGCACGCCCTGGGCATCCCCACGACCCGCTCGCTCGCCGTCGTGGCGACCGGCCGCCCCGTGCGCCGCGAGACGATGCTGCCGGGCGCGGTGCTCGCCCGCGTCGCGCGCAGCCACCTGCGCGTCGGCAGCTTCCAGTACGCCCGCGCCACCGACGACGTCGACCTGCTGCGCCGCCTCGCCGACCACGCGATCGCCCGGCACCACCCCCGTGCGGCGGAGGCCGAGAACTGCCACCTCGCGCTGTTCGAGGCGGTGGTCGCCGCCCAGGCGTCACTGGTGGCCCGCTGGATGCTCGTCGGCTTCGTGCACGGGGTCATGAACACCGACAACGTGACGATCTCCGGCGAGACCATCGACTACGGGCCCTGCGCCTTCCTCGACGCGTACGACCCCGCCACGGTGTTCAGCTCCATCGACGAGAGCGGGCGCTACGCCTACGGCAACCAGCCGGTCGTGACCGAGTGGAACCTGGCGCGGTTCGCCGAGGCCCTGCTGCCACTCCTGTCCGACGACCAGGAGCAGGCGGTCGCCCTCGCGGTCGAGTCGCTCGGCGCGTTCCGCGCGCAGTACGGCGACGCCTGGTCGGCCGGCATGCGCGCCAAGCTCGGCCTGCGCGACGGCC
This sequence comes from Geodermatophilus sp. SYSU D01105, assembly GCF_054050095.1. Taxonomy (NCBI): domain Bacteria; kingdom Bacillati; phylum Actinomycetota; class Actinomycetes; order Geodermatophilales; family Geodermatophilaceae; genus Geodermatophilus; species Geodermatophilus sp. SYSU D01105. The sequence continues at coordinate 28,609 of NZ_JBJGYR010000022.1, read as the reverse complement.
TGGACGACGCGGTGACCGTGCCCCTCGTCGAGGACCTGATGACCCTGCTGGAGCGCAACCGCGTCGACCTCACGTCGTCCTTCCGGCTCCTCGGCGCCGCCGCGCGCGGGGACGCCGAGCCCGTGCGCCGCCTGGTCCTCGACCTCGCGGGGTTCGACGCCTGGATCGAACGGTGGCGCGCCCTGGAGCCCGACGCCGACCTGATGGACCGGACCAACCCCGTCTACATCCCGCGCAACCACCTGGTGGAGGAGGCGCTCGCCGCCGCGACGACCGGCGACCTGGACCCGCTGGAGCGGTTGCTGGAGGTGCTGGCCCGCCCCTTCGACGAGCGCCCCGGCCTCGAGCGCTACGCGGCGCCCGCCCCCGACTCCGGCCCCTACGTGACCTACTGCGGGACCTGAGGCCGCGGCGGCACCCTCCGGCGGGCGTGCGGGCCGGGTACCGGAACGCGGCCGGATCGATACGCATCGTCCCGACGCGCAGCCGACCACGGTCGACGAGCAGGGACCTAGGTCACCAGTTCGGCCCGACCCCTTCCCTGCAACGGAACTCCCACGTTCCATGCTGGCGCGCTCCAACACCGGGGTGCCTGATCCACGGGGGAACCGTGCCGCTCGCCCAGCACCACCCGTACGACCGCTCCGCCTTCCCGCCCCCGCCGCGGGTGCTCGTCGTCGACGACCACCGCACCTTCGCCGAACTCCTCTCCGGCGCCCTGGAGGCGGCCGGGATGGAGGTCCTGGGGACGGCGCACTCCGCCGCGCAGGCCGTCGCGATGGCCGGCGACCTGCAGCCCGACATCGTCGTGATGGACATCGAGATGCCGCGCCAGGACGGGCTGTCCGCGACCCGCCGGCTGCGCGAGGTCGCCCCGGACGCCGTCGTCGCGGTGGTCACCGCGCACCGTGACCCGGAGTGGGTGGTGCGCGCCACCCAGGCCGGGGCGTCCGCGTTCATCCCCAAGGACGGCTCCCTGGCCGAGATGATCGACGTCCTCACCCGCGTGCAGGGCGGCCAGATGCTGGTCGCCCCGTCCACCTTCTCCGCCGGGGCGGTCCCCGGGGGCCGGCCGGTGCCGGTCAACGAGCCGCGGCCGAACCTGACCCGCCGCGAGCAGGAGGTCCTCGACTGCCTGGGCCGGGGCATGCAGGTCAAGGCCATCGCCCGGGTCCTCGGGATCACCCTGGAGACCTGCCGGGGCTACGTGAAGTCGCTGCACGTCAAGCTCGGCGTCCGGTCGCAGCTGGAGGCCGTCGTCAAGGCCCAGCAGCTCGGTCTGCTGTCCCCGGCTCCGGAGTGACCGCCGGCCGCCGGGGGGACCGCGCCGGCGGGCTCAGACGATCAACCGGCTGAGGACCTCCACCCAGGCCGACCGGACGGCCGGCGGCTGATCGGCCACCACCGTCCTGAGGTCGGCCTCCGTGGGGGAGCCCTCCCGGGTGATGACCTCGAAGCCGAGCCGGTCGACCAGGGTGCGGATCCGCTCGGTCGCCAGTCCGGCGTCGAGCAGCGGCTGGAGGACCCAGTCCGGGTGCGGCGCCTGGAACTCCACGACCCCACTTCGGCCGACGGCGCCGCGGTGGATGCACCGGCGTCGTCAGGGGACGAGCGCGAGCTTGCCGACGACCTCCCGGCGGGCGAGGCGGGTGAGGGCGTCTGCCGCCTGCTCCAGCGGCAGGCAGGTGGGCGCCGGCGGGTGCAGCTCCCCGTCCGCGACGCGGCCGAGCACGCCGGACAGGAGGGCGGTCGCCGCCCCGGGGTCGGTCCGCGCCCAGTCGCCCCAGTCGACGCCGACCACGCTGCGGTTGCGCAGCAGCACGATGTTGGCCGGCAACCGCGGGATCTCGCCGCCGGCGAACCCGAGCACGCAGAACCTGCCGCCGGCGGTCAGGGAACGGAGCGCCTCCTCGGCCAGCGCCCCGCCGACCGGGTCGACGACGACGTCCGCGCCGCCGCCGGTGACCTCCCGCACGCGGGCCTTGAGGTCGCTGTAGTCGAGGGCCACCTCGGCGCCGGCCGCCTGCGCCGCGGCCCGCTTGGCCGCGGTGGACGCCGCCGCCACGACCCGCGCGCCGGCCGCACGGGCGACGTCCACGGCGGCGAGGCCGATCCCGCCCCCGGCCCCGAGGACCAGCACCCACTCACCGGGGCGGACCGGCACGCGGTGGGCGAGGGCGAAGCTGATCGTGCTGTAGTTCTCGACCGCGGTGACGGCAAGTGCGGGCGCCAGACCGGCCGGGAGCGGGACGACCGCGGTGGCCGGTGCGACCAGATCGGTCGTGAACCCCCCGCCGGCCATCGACAGCACCACCACCGGGTCCCCGGCGGCGACGCCGGCCAGGTCCGGACCCACCGACCGCACGCGGCCGGCCACCGCCGTCCCCGGCGTGTAGGGGAGCGGCGGTCGCACCTGGTAGCGCCCCTGCACGATGAGCCCGTCGACGAAGCTGACCGCCGCGGCCTCCACGGCGACGGCGACCTCGCCCGGCCCCGGTCCCGGATCGGGCTCCTCCACCAGTGCCAGCCGGTCGACCGGGCCGAACTCCCGGCACACGATGCGTCGCACTGCGTCCTCCCGCGAGCCGCTCGAGGGTGCCGCCCCGAGCATGGAGCACCGCGACCGCGGCGGCACTACGGTCTCCGGGGGTGACCCCTCCCCGCACCCGCCCGCCCGGGATGGCCGACGAACGGACCCAGCTGCTCGGCTGGCTGGACCTGCAGCGCGCGCTGGTCCCCTACAAGTGCGAGGGCCTCTCCGAGGACGACGCCCACCGGTCGGTGCTGCCCACGTCGCCGGCGATGACCGTCGCGGGACTGGTCTCCCACCTGCGCTGGGTCGAGCACTGCTGGTTCGAGGTCCTCTTCCTCGACCGCCCCTCCGACGTCAACCCGCAGTTCGGCGACGTCCCGGAGGCCGACTTCCAGGTCGGTGACACCCCACTGCCGGTGCTGCTCGACGAGTACGCCCGCCAGTGCGCCGTCTCCGACGGCATCGTCGCCGAGTGGTCGCTGGACGCGCTGGGGCAGAACACGGAGTACGGCGCCGACGGCCTGACCCTGCGCTGGGTGCTCCTCCACGTCGTCGAGGAGGTCGCCCGGCACGTCGGGCACCTGGACCTGATCCGGGAGCAGCTCGACGGCGCCCGCGGGTACTACTGAACCGGCCTCAGCACCGGTGCCGGGGGTCGCGGGGCGGCGCTCCGCGGGAGGTGCGGGCGAAGGCGCGGGCGTACCAGATCGCCGTGCCGGCGGTGGCGACGGCCCACGCCGCCAGGGCCCAGGCCAGCGGGCTCACGACCACTCCCAGTCCGCGGCGGGCAGCCGGCGGGGGAGCGGCCGCTGCTCGGCCAGCGCGGCCCGCAGCCGCTCCGCGGTCCGGCGGCGCACGTCGGCCCGCTCGCGCAGCAGCGCGGCCAGCGCGGGGTCGTCGGCGCGCCCCGCCCGCCGCTCCAGCACCGCCGCCGTCTCGACGTAGACCGCCGCCTGCCGCAACTGCTCGATGAGGCCCGGGCCCGGATCCGGTCGCTGGGCCGGCCGTCGGCCACCCGACGCGACGCGGTCGCCGCACCCGGCCGGAGCTGCCGTCCTCGAGTGCACCGCCCCGCACCGCGGCAGCTGGTCCCCGTCGTCCTCGGAGCGTCGCGTCGTCACAGTGGCATCCCCTCGTCGACTTCCCGGACCGTCATGAGGAAGACGCGGCGGCCGCCGCGGGATGACGCGGAGGGGTCAGGAGGGGCCGCGCCGGGCCATGTCGTAGCTGGCCAGCACCTCGAGCAGGAAGGACGACGCCGACCGCGCCACCGCGGGCACCTCGTCGGCCGCGGTGTCCCGCAGCACCTCGGTGAGGACCTCGTGGTGGACCTGCACGACCTCCAGCAGGCTGCGCCCTGCGGCCAGCGCGGTGCGGCCGAGCTGGTAGCCGGCGGTGAGGGAGGTCTCCTCGTGCCGGGACAGGTACCTCAGGAACGCCGCCCGGTAGTCCCGCAGCAGGTCCGCGTGCCCGCTCATGCCCCCGGGACCGGCCGCGTCCCCAGTAGCCGGTCGAGCTCGGCGAGCCCCTCCTCCAGGTCCAGCGCGGTCGTCACCGATCCGGTGTCCATGCCGAGCTCGACCATGGTGTACGCGACGTCGGGCTGGATGCCGACGATGACGGTGACCGCACCGCGCAGCCGCGCCATCTCGGCGATGCCGCGCAGGGTCCGGGTGCCGAAGGAGTCCAGGACGTCGAGGGCGGCGACGTCGATGACGACGCCCCGGGCGCGGTCGCCGCCGATCCGCTCCACGAGGTCGCGCTGGAACCGCACCAGCTGCGAGTCGTCCAGCGCGGTGTGCACCGAGGCGATCAGGTAGGGCCCCTGCCGCAGGATCGAGAACAGCCGCGGGCCGGTCACGTCCCACCGCCCCCGTCGTCCCGGCTGACCGCGTACCCCAGCAGCCGCTCGGCCTCTTCCAGGCCTCCCTGCAGGTCGCCGATGGTGTTCATCTTCGACAGGTCGACGCCGATGGTGACCAGCGTCTGGGCGATCTCCGGCGACAGCCCGGTGATGATCACGCTGGCACCCATCAGCCGCGAGGCGTCCACGGTCCGCACGAGGTGGTTGGCGACCGACTCGTCGACGTCCGGGACACCGGTGATGTCGACGACCACGACCTTCGCCCGGTGCGTGCGGATGCCGCTGAGCAGCTGCACGGTCAGCTGCCGGGCGCGCTCGCGGTCGAGCATCCCGATGATCGGCAGGATGAGCAGCCGCTCCCGTACCGGCAGCACCGGGGTGGACAGCTCGCGGATGGAGTCCTGCTGCTGGCGGATCACCCGCTCGCGCTCCTCGACGAAGCTCACCGCGACGGTGTTGGCGATCCGGTTGGCGGCGGGCTCGTAGGCGTCGAGCACCCGGTTGAGCAGGGCGAAGTCGCGCTGGTACTTCTCGAACAGCGACCGGGCCAGGACGTCGCGCAGCAGCAGCACGATCCCGACGACCTCGTGGGTCTCCACGCCGCGCGGGATGATCCGCTCGGACAGGTCGCGCGCGTAGTGCTGCAGCGCCTCCACGCTGCCGGTCTCGAGCACCTCGACGTAGTTGTCGTAGACCAGCGTGGTCTCCGCGGCCATCTCCTGCGACGTCATCGTCTGCAGGAGGTGCGCCTCCTGGATGCGCCGGGCCCACTCCTGCCGCAGTCGTGTCCGGTGCTCGCGCAGGTGCGCGACCAGCTGCGGGAGCAGGCCGTCCTGGTCGAGATGGCCGTCCGCCGGCGCCGCGGTCACGGTCGGGTTCTCGTTCCGGGTCATGCCTCACCCCGCCACTTCGTCATCGTCACCGTCGTCCCGCGGCCGGTCTCGGAGACCACCGCGAACTCGTCCATCAGCCGCCGGGCGCCGGGCAGCCCCAGCCCGAGCCCCTGGTAGGTGCTGTAGCCGTCCTGCAGCGCCTGCTCCACGTCGGGGATCCCCGGGCCGGCGTCGCGGGCGACGATGGAGATGCCGCAGCGCGGCTCGGCCAGCTCGGTGACCACCACCTCGCCGGAGTCGGCGAAGCGCACGATGTTGCGGGCCACCTCGGACACGGCGGTGGCGATCAGCGTGATGTCGGTGGGCGAGAACCCCAGCCGGGTGGCGATCTCCCGCGCGGCCTGCCGTGCGGCGACGACGTCGGCGTCGGTCCGGACGGCGACGCGCACCTCGTCGTCCCGGGACCGTCCCCGCTCCAGCAGCGGCCCGGCGAGCCGCGAGCAGACCTCGCACTCCAGCAGGTGACGGGCCGCGTCGACCTCCCGCTGGCGGCGCCGGTCGCCGCTGGAGAGGGCCATGAGGACCGGCCGACACCGCTCGGTCGGCGGCTCCACCCGCTCGGACACCAGCAGGTACTCCACCCGGAGCCGGGCGCGGGTGCGGTTGAGCTGGGCGGCGACCGCCCCGGCCGTGGAGCCGAGCTCGGCGGCCAGCGAGCGGGTGTCCTGGCCGGCGACCTCGTGGGCGAGCAGCGTGGCGCGCTCGCGGTCGGACAGCCGGTCGAGCGCCTCGGCGACCGCCGCCCGGTCCTCCTGGGCGAGGACGTCCTCGTCCGGGGCCGGCGGGGGCCGCAGGTCGATGACGCGGTGCTGGTTGCGCCGCTGCCGGTCCTGGTCCCGCCACAGGGAGGCGACCACGTTGCGCGCGGTCACGATGGCGTAGGGCTCGAGCATGCCGGGCTCGATCCGGTCGGACGCGGCGAGCAGGCGGGCCAGCGTCTCCTGGACCAGGTCGTCGGCGGTGGCCGCGTCCGGGACGCGGGAGGCCACGATGCGGCGGACGAGCGGGATCAGGGCTGCGACGTCCGGAGACGCGCTGCCCTCGGCGGGGGTGCCCACCGGCTCGACGGCCGCCACCCGCCGGACGCTACCTCTGTCACCTCTGCCTCGGCGCGCGGAACGGTCCAGTGCAGCCCCCGGACCAGGACGTTCCGGATGCCGACGCCGCCGACGACGGTGGATGACGGTCGTGCCGGACCCGCGTTCTCCCGCGTCCCGCAGAGCTGAGGGCTGCCGGGTTCCCGGGCTCACCAGCGCGGGGAGCCGCCGCGTCACGCGCCACGCCCGGGCCGCCCGCCCGCGTCAGGGCGCGGGCCGGGACCCGTCTCCTCTCGTGCACCGCCGCCGCAGCAGCACGACGGAGACCGTCTGCACCACCGGACAGGGTCACGCTGCTGCAGAACCGAGGATCGCCGGCCGGCGGACCCCTGACCCCGGTCCGCCGGCCGGCCCCTGCCCGATGCGCGCACGGATCTCCCTCGACATGGTGAGGCCGGGCTCCTGGGGTGGGGGCCGTCGCCGTGCCATCGTCCCCGCCGTGGGAGAAGCGGGCCCGGGGAGCGTGATCGTCGCCGTCGTCGCGGCGGTCCTCGGCGTGCCCGTGGGGACGCTCATCGCCCGGGCCGTGGGCCGCTACCCGTGGCGGGCGCAGGCCCGCACCCGCGAGGTCCTCGGGCCCGGACGGGGCGCCGTCGGGCGGCCGTTCCTCGAGGTCGCCGCGGCACTGCTGTTCGGCCTCACGGCACTGCGCTTCGGGATCTCCTGGGAGCTCCCCGCGTTCCTCCTGCTCGCCACTGCCGGGCTGCTGTTGGCCGTGATCGACCTGCGGCACCGGGTGCTGCCCAACCGCGTGGTGCTGCCTGCCCTCGGCGGGTCGGCGGCGCTCCTGGTGGTCCCCGCCGCGGTCGAAGGGGCCTGGGTCTCGCTGCTGCGGGCCGGGGCGGGTGCCGTCGTCCTCTTCACCGTCTTCCTCGTCCTGGCGCTGGTCTCCCCGGGGGCACTCGGCATGGGCGACGTCAAGCTCGCCGCCGTGCTGGGCCTCTGCCTGGGCTGGCTCAGCTGGGGCGCGGTCCTCGCCGGGGCGCTGGCGGGGTTCGTCCTGCAGGCCGCCGTGACCCTCGGCCTGCTCGCCACGCGGCGCATCGGGCTGCGCGGTGAGCTCCCCTTCGGCCCGGCCATGCTGGCCGGCGCCGCCGTCGCCATCGGGTGGAGCGCGCTGCTGTCCTGACGGGGACTGACACCGGTCGCGCATCACGTGCGCGTGACCGGTGTCACGCGGAGTCAGCGGGGACGTCGAGGTACGCCCGGGAGAGGGGTGTGTGTCGGCCGACCGGGTGGATGCCCCTCAAGTCGGCGCACGACCTGTCCGACGGCTCCCTCACTGCCGCGAGGCCGGATCGACCGATCCGGACCGGCTCGGCACCCATCCCCCTGGGAGTCCCCGTGTTCAACCCGCTCGCCACCCTCGTCACCCTCGTCTCCCTCGCCAAGGACCGCGTCCAGCGCGAGGAGAAGGGCGCCACCGCCGTCGAGTACGGCCTGATGGTCGGCCTGATCGCTGTCTTCATCATCGGCGCCGTCATGTTGCTCGGCGACGAGCTCGACGGGCTGTTCCGCGAGATCTCCGCAGCCCTCAACGGCGCCGGCGAGGGCTGAACCGCCCCAGGCCACCGCGGCGCAGCGGCTCTCTCCCCCGGCGAGCCGCTGCGCCGCCGCACACGGACGTGCGGACGACGACCACGGAGAGGAGGGGGACGTGCGCAAGCGCATGCCTGAGGAGCACGGGGCCGCGGCGGTGGAGTTCGCCATGGTGGTGCCCCTCCTGCTGGTCCTGGTGCTGGGCATCGCCGAGTTCGGTCACGCCTTCCAGGTGCAGGGCACGCTGTCGGCCGCGGCCCGCGAGGGCGCCCGGGTCATGGCGTTGCAGAACGACCGGGCCGCCGCGCGCACCGCCGTCCGGACCGCGGCCCCCACGCTCGACCCGGCGATCACCGACGCGCAGATCGCGATCACGCCGGCCTCCTGCCCCACGACCACGTCCGGGCCCGCCACCGTCCGCGTGACCATCGACTACCCGATGCCGTTCCTCACCGACTTCTTCGGCGCGAGCATCGACCTCACCGGGACGGGGGTCATGCGGTGCAACGGCTGACCGCCCGCCGGTTCGCGCGGGCCCGCCGCCGGCTCGCCGGCGAGCGCGGGTCCACCGCGGTCCTCGTCGCCCTGCTGCTCGTGCCGGTCCTGGGCTTCACCGCCATCGCCGTGGACGTCGGGGCGATGTACGCCGAGAAGGCCCGGCTGCAGACCGCGGCCGACGCCGCCGCGCTCGCCGTCGCCCGCGACTGCGCGATGGGCGCCTGCGGTGACATGCGGGCCACCGCGCAGAGCCTGGTCGACGCCAACCTCGGCGGCGCCGACGCGGCCCCGCCGCTGCTCGGCAGCAACCCGACCAGCGTCACGGTCACCAGCAGCACGCCGACCGAGCACTGGTTCGCGCCCGTCCTCGGCCACGACGCCACCCAGGTCCAGGCGACCGCCACCGTCGCCTGGGGCGGTCCCAGCCGGGGGACCGCCGTCCTGCCGCTGACCTTCTCCTGGTGCGAGTTCTCCCAGCAGACCGGCGGTGGGCTGCCGTCCGGTACGGCCATCAGGACCATCTACTTCACGAAGACGTCCGGCACGGTCGGCTGCACGGGGCCGTCGCGCAACGTCGTCCCCGGCGGCTTCGCCTACCTCGACACCCCACCGGGGACCTGCGAGGCGGCCAGTGCGCGCGGCGAGCGCTCGTACTCGTCCACCGGCAACACCCCGCCGTCGGTGTGCGAGCCCTCCTACGTCGCGTCCCTGGTGGGCGACACCGTGCTCCTGCCGCTCTTCGACGCCTCCGGGGACACCGGCAGCAACGCCTGGTACCACGTCTACGCCTACGCGGCCTTCCACGTCACCGGCTTCCACTTCGGCGGCCAGTTCAGCTCCAGTCCCAGGCCGTGCGGCGGGAACGAGCGCTGCGTCAGCGGCTACTTCACCCGCTTCGTCGAGATGTCCGACCGCTTCGACTACGACCCCAGCGCGCCGGTGACCGGGGCGTCCGTCCTCCGACTCATCAGATAGGGGCACTCCGTGAGACGCCGACTCCTCGCCGCCGTCGCGGCGCTCGTCCTCGCCGCCGCCGGCGCCGTGGTCCTCCTGGCCTACGTGCGCGGTGCCGACGCCCGCGCCCTCGCGGGCGTGCGCACCGTGGAGGTGCTCGTCGTCGACCGGCTCATCCCCGAGGGGACGGCCGGCGAGGAGATCGCAGACCTGGTGCGAACCGAGGAGCTGCCCGCCAAGGCCGCCGTCGAGGGCCGGGTCACCGACCTGTCCGCGCTGGCCGGCCAGGTGGCGACCGCCGACCTCCAGCCCGGTGAGCAGCTGCTGGCCAGCCGGTTCACCGCTCCCGAGGACATGGCCCTCCCCGGGACCGTGCCGCCACCCGAGGGCTCGTCGGAGGTGAGCGTGCTGCTCGAGCCGCAGCGCGCCGTCGGCGGTCGGCTCGCGGCCGGGAACGAGATCGGCGTCTACATCTCCATGGACCTCGAGAACGACGCCGGCAAGAAGATCGGGGTCACACACGCGACCCTGCACGGCGTCCTGGTCACCCAGGTCCAGGGCGCTCCCGCACCCGAGACCGAGGACGGGGTCGAGACGGCCTCCTCGGGCGGCGCGGCCCCGACGGGGAGCCTGATGGTGACCCTCGCCGTGCCGTCCCGGGACGCCGAGCTCGTCGTCTTCGGCATGGAGCACGGCACCGTGTGGCTGGCCCTCGAGCCCGAGGGAGCGGACGTCGACGACACCAGGATCGTCACCCAGGGGAACGTCTACGGCGACCTGCTCGCCGGCCTCGGCACCGTCTACGGGGGTTCCGAGTGAGCCGGGTGGTCCTGGCCGCGGCGGACGACGGGCTCGCCAGGAGGGTCCACGCCGCGGTCGACGGTGACGTCCAGGTCCTCCCGCCCGGCCGCCTGCCCGGCGACCCGGCGCGGCTGTTCGAGCAGCTGCTCGACGGGGAGCTGCCGGACGTGCTGCTCATCGGACCGCTCGCGCCGCCGCAGGAGGTGCTCACACTCGCCCAGCGGCTGGACGTCCAGTGCCCCGGCATCAGCGTCGTCCTGCTGGCCGAGCCCGTGCCGGAGATGCTGCAGGCGGCCATGCGGGCCGGCATCCGCGACCTGCTGACCCCGGGCGCGGACGCCCAGGGGATCCGTGCCGCCGTGGAACGGGCCGGCGCCGCCGCGGCCGGCCGGCGGCGGGTGCTGCGCCCACTGGAGGAGACCGCCCGCTACACCGGGCGGGTCATCACCATCGCCTCGCCCAAGGGCGGGGTCGGCAAGACGACGATCGCCGCCAACCTCGCGCTGGGCCTCACCTCTGCGGCACCGCAGTCGACGGTGCTGGTCGACCTGGACGTGCAGTTCGGGGACGTCGCCTCCGCCCTGGGCCTGGTCCCCGAGCACACGCTGCCCGAGGCCGTCCAGGGCCCGGCCAGCGAGGACACGATGGTGCTCAAGACCTTCCTCACCCAGCACCCGAGCGGCCTCTACGCCGTGTGCGGGGCCGAGTCACCGGCCGCCGGCGACACCGTCACCGGCGCCGACGTCACCCGGTTGCTGACCGCGCTGGCCCGGGAGTTCCGCTACGTCGTCGTGGACACCGCTCCGGGGCTGTCCGAGCAGACCCTGGCCGCGCTCGACCGGGCGACCGACGTGGTCATGCTCAGCAGCATGGACGTCCCCGGCGTCCGGGGGCTGCGCAAGGAGCTCGACGTCCTGCGGGAGCTGTGCATGATCCCGGCAGGGCGGCACGTGGTCATGAACCTCGCCGACGCCAAGGGCGGGCTGTCGGTGCGCGACGTCGAGACGGCGATCGGCACGGGGGTGGACGTCGTCATCCCGCGCTCCGCGGCGGTGCCGGCGTCGACCAACCAGGGCGTGCCCATCCTCGCCAGCGGGCGCAAGGACCCGGCGGTCAAGGAGCTGCGCCGGCTCGTCGCCCGCTTCGCCGCGACCCCGCTGATGAAGCCCGGCCGCTACCGGGCCAGGCACCGGGCGGCGTCGTGAACCCCGCTCCGCCGGTCCGGAGGGCCCCGTGAACCTCGCTGCCCGCCTGGCCGCCGTCCAGGGGCGCTCCGCGGCGCCGGACGCCCCGGCGGCGCCCCCCGTCGCCGTGCCGGCCACCCCGTCCGCCGTCCCTGCGCCCCGGCCGGTGACCCCGGCCGCCCCGCCACCGACAGACGCGCTGACCAGGCTCAAGGACCGGGTCGCCAAGGCCCTGTTCGAGCGCATGGGCAAGCGGATGAACGACCCGTCGCTGTCCGAGGACAAGCTGCGGGCTCTCGTGCTCGGCGAGCTCGACGAGGTCGTCGAGGAGGAGCGGATCCCGCTCAGCAGCGAGGAACGGCAGCGGCTGACCGGGGAGCTGGCCGACGACGTCCTCGGCTTCGGACCGTTGCAGCGCCTGCTCGACGACCCGACGGTCACCGAGATCATGTGCAACGGTCCGGACAACGTCTACGTCGAGCAGGGCGGCAAGCTGGTCCGGACCGGCTCGCGGTTCACCTCCGAGGAGCACCTGCGCCGGGTCATCGACCGCATCGTGTCGCGGGTGGGACGGCGGATCGACGAGTCCTCACCGCTGGTGGACGCACGCCTGGCCGACGGCTCACGGGTCAACGCGATCATCCCGCCGCTGGCCTTCAGCGGGTCGACGCTGACCATCCGCAAGTTCGCCAAGGACCCGTTCGGCGTCGACGACCTGATCGGCTTCGGCACGCTGAGCCCGGAGATGGCCGAGCTGCTGCGCGCCTGCGTCGAGGCCCGGCTGAACATCATCGTCTCCGGCGGCACCGGCACCGGGAAGACCACCCTGCTCAACGTCCTCTCCTCGTTCATCCCCGAGGACGAGCGGATCGTCACCATCGAGGACGCCGTCGAGCTGCAGCTGCAGCAGCAACACGTCGTCCGGCTCGAGTCGCGGCCACCCAACGTCGAGGGCCGGGGCGCGATCACCATCCGCGACCTGGTGCGCAACTCGCTGCGGATGCGGCCGGACCGGATCGTGGTCGGGGAGTGCCGCGGCGGGGAGAGCCTGGACATGCTGCAGGCGATGAACACCGGCCACGACGGGTCGCTGTCCACGGTGCACGCCAACTCCCCGCGCGATGCGATCGCCCGGCTGGAGACCCTCGTGCTGATGGCGGGCATGGACCTGCCGCTGCGGGCGATCCGGGAGCAGATCGCCTCGGCCGTCGACGTCGTCGTCCAGCTGACCCGGCTGCGCGACGGCACCCGCCGGGTCACCCACGTGACCGAGGTGCAGGGCATGGAGGGTGAGACGGTCACCCTCCAGGACGCCTTCCTGTTCGACTACTCCGCCGGCGTCGACGCGGGCGGCCGGTTCCTCGGCAAGCCGGTGCCGACCGGCGTCCGGCCCCGGTTCACCGACCGCTTCGACGAGCTCGGCATCACCCTGTCGCCACGGGCCTTCGGGGTCGTCGAGCCGGTGCGGCGGGGGTGGGCCTGATGTCGCCGGCCCTGCTGCTGCTCGGGCTGCTCGCTGTCACCGGGTCCCTGCTGCTCGTCGCGCTGGTCGTCCTCCCGGCCGGCTCGCGACGCGTGCCGCTGAGCCGGCTCGACCCCACGGTCGCGCCACCCGCGTCGGCGCTCGCCGGCGCGTCGGCCGCCGCCGGTGCCGCCGTCGAGCGGGTGCTGGTCAGGCGTGGCCGGATCGCGGCCGGCGCCGCCGCTCTGGAGCGGGCCGGCGTGGCCATGTCCCTGCCGGACGTCGTGCTGCTCGTCGGACTGGCCACCCTGGTGCTCGGCGCGCTCGGTGCGCTGCTGGGCGGGGTGCTCCTGGCCGCCGTCCTCGCCGGTGCGGCGCCGCTCGCCGCCCGGCTGGTGATCGCGGTCCGCACGCACCGTCGACAGGCCGCCTTCGCCGACCAGCTCGACGACGCGCTCCAACTCATGGCCAGCAGCCTGCGGGCCGGGCACAGCCTGCTCCGCGCGGTCGACTCGGTCTCCACCGAGGCCGCCGCACCCACGTGCGAGGAGTTCGCGCGCATCGTCAACGAGACCCGGGTCGGCCGGGACCTCGGCGACGCCCTCGACGAGGTCGCCGAGCGGATGGACAGCGACGACTTCCGGTGGATCGCCCAGGCCATCGCCATCCACCGCGAGGTCGGGGGCAACCTGGCCGAGGTCCTCGACACGGTCGGGCAGACGATCCGCGAGCGCAACGCCATCCGCCGCCAGGTCAAGGCGCTGTCGGCGGAGGGCAAGCTCTCGGCGATCGTCCTCATGGCCTTGCCGTTCGGGGTCATCTCGTTTCTGTCGGTGGTCAACCCCGACTACCTGTCCGCCTTCACCTCGAGCCTGGCCGGGTACGTCATGGCCGGCATCGCGGTGGTGCTGCTCGTGGTCGGCGCGCTGTGGCTCACGAAGACCGTCCGGATCAGGTTCTGATGACACCGGTTCCCGTGTACGCCGCGACGATCGCGGTGGCCCTCGCCCTGCCCGTGCTGGGGTGGGCTCTGTTCGCCCGCCCGCAGGACGCCGCCGCGCGGGCGCGGGCCAACCTCAGCCGCGGGCTCGACCCGGCCGGGCCGGTCGCCGTCCGGCAACGCCGAGGCGCGCTGGCCGGGCTGGTCGGCGCGCTCACCCCGGCCGGGACCGTCGGCCGGCTCAACCGGCTGGCCGGTGCCGCGGGGCGCCCGGCCGACTGGCCGGTGCCGCGACTGGTCGCGGCGAAGCTGGTGCTGGCCGCGGTCGCGGGGGCCCTCGGGCTGATCGTCGTCGTCGCTCGTCCCGGTGCCCTGACCGTGCTCATGGCCGCGGTGGTCACCGGCGTGGCCTACGTGGTGCCGGAGCTGCTGCTGTACAGCCGGGGCCAGGAGCGACAGCAGGCCATCGCGCTGGAGCTGGCCGACACCCTCGACCAGATGACCATCGCCGTGGAGGCCGGTCTGGGGTTCGAGGCGGCGGTGGCGCGGGCCGGGCGCAACGGGCGGGGGCCGCTGGCCGAGGAGCTCGTCCGCACGCTGCAGGACATCGCGGTCGGCCGGCCGCGGCGCGAGGCCTACCTCGACCTGGCCGAGCGGACGGCGGTGCCCGACCTGCGCCGGTTCATCCGCGCCGTCGTCCAGGCCGACGCCTACGGGGTCTCCATCGCCGACGTGCTGCGCACCCAGGCGCAGGAGATGCGGCTCAAGCGCCGGCAGCGGGCCGAGGAGAAGGCCATGCAGATCCCGGTGAAGGTGATCTTCCCGCTGATCCTGTGCATCCTGCCGACGCTGTTCATCGTGCTGCTGGGACCGGCCGCCCTGGACATCGTCGACGCGTTCAGCGGCTGAACGGAGGGTGGGAGCGCGGGTCCGCTGCGCTCCCACCCTCCGCCGGGCGCCGGTCCCGGGCGGTGGCTCAGCCGGTGGAGCGGGGCTGCGCCGGGTTGGTCGGGTCGCCCTGCGACGGCGGGTTGATCACCGGCCCGGTGGTCGCGCCGGAGACCTTCGAGCCGGCCGCGGCGTGCACCGGGTCGTCGACGGCCGCGGCGGCCGGGTCGCCGCCGGAGGGCTGGGCGCCCTCTCGCAGCGCGCCGAGCCGGTTCTCCATGATCGTCACCACCTGCAGCCGGTTCGCGTGCGCGCGCTCGTACTCCAGGAGCGTCTCGAGCCCGGTCGCGTCGAGGGTGCGGATGCGCGAGGTGAGCCCCTCCACCGGCAGATGGTCGTAGTCGGGCAGCGGCAGCTGGTCGTGCTCGGTCATGGGGGTCGGCCTACCCGTTCCCGCCGATCCGACACCGGGTGTGAGGGCACGGTCGGTGGGTAGGCGGCGGGAGCGGAGCGCCCCACAGCGGGTCCTGCTGTTCATCGTCGACAGTGATCGAGGAGTGGTCCCCACCCCATGGACGTGTCCTTCCTGGAGCAGGTCTTCACCGCCTCCGGGCCCTACGCCACCGTGTGCGCCGACGTCACGCACACCACAGAGAACGCCGACACGGAGGTCGACCTCCGGGTCCGCGCCGTCGCGGAGCGGCTCAGCGAGCAGGGCGCGCCGGAGGCGGTCGTCGAGGCGGTCCGCAGCCGCCTCCTCGAGGCCAACGACGGCGGGGAGATCGCCACCCTCAAGGGGCGCGCCCTCGTCGTCGCCGCGGACGGCTCCGTCGTCCTCGACCAACCGCTGGTCGACGCGCCGCGGCAGGAGGTGGCCGAGTACTCGCCCGCACCGGACCTGCTGCCGGTCCTGCGCCAGCTGCCCGGCCGCGTGCCGCACATCGTCGTCGTGACCGACCGGGTCGGCGCGGACATCTCCGTGGCCAGCCTCGTCGGCCGGCCGGAGATCGAGGACGAGGTCGAGGGCGACAGCTTCCAGATCCGCAAGTTCCAGGGCGGCGGCTGGGCGCACCACCGCTACCAGCACAACGCCGAGAACAAGTGGATCCACAACGCCGACAACGTGGCCGAGCGGATCGCCTCGCTGGTCCGCCGGCTGCGCCCGGAGTTCGTGCTGCTCGCCGGGGACATGCGCGCCCGGCAGATCCTCACCGACCGCGCCAGCGACCTGTGGTCGGACCTCATCGTCTCCATGGACGAGGGCGGCCGGGCGGCCGGCGCCGACCGCGAGCCGGTCGACCGGCGCGCCGCCGAGCTGGTGGCCGAGCGCGAGGCCCACGAGGAGGCCGAGACCGTCGAGAAGATCTCGTCGGCCGGTGCGCACGGCCTGGCCGTCACCGGCACGGCCAACGTGGTGGAGGCCCTCCGCAAGGGTCAGGTGGAGACGCTCGTGCTCGCCGACCAGCCCGACGACGAGAAGCTGCTGGTGGGCGCATCCCCGCTGGAGCTCGGCGTCGACCAGGGCGACATGGACGCGCTGAACGCGCAGGAGGTGCACTCGGTGCCCGCCGACCGCGCGCTGCTCGCCGCGGCCGTGGCCAGCAGCGCCGCGGTCGTCGTCGTGCCGCGGGCGGCGATGCCCGGCGACATCCCGGTGGCCGCCATCCTCCGCTACACCGACGACTCCACGCCGTCGCCCCAGTGACCGCGCCCCGACCAACGAGGAGAACGTCGTGACTGACCCCCACCAGCCCGCCACGTCCCCCGGCACCTCGACCGGTGACGTCGAGCGCCGCGCCGCGCTCGCCGAGGCCCTCGGCAAGGAGGTGTGGCCCGCGGACCGGGACACCCTCGTGGCCAAGGCGCAGGAGGGCAACGCCCCCGACCGGGTGCTCGCCGACCTGCGCCGGCTGCCGTCGGGGGAGGAGTTCACCAACGTGCAGGACGTCGCCCGCGCCCTGGGCATCGGCACCGAGCAGGAGCGCTTCTGAGATGACCACGAACAAGGAGCCGAGCGGGGAGGCCCTGGCCAACGTCACCGAGGACAACGTCCGCACCCGGTCCCAGCTGCTGCCCGAGGAGGAGGCCCTCCAGGGCAGCGGCATGGAGGAGGTGGCGGCCGAGGTGATCCTGGCCGAGTCCGAGGAGCGGACGGTGCACACCGACCCGGACGACGCGCAGGGCGCCCACCGGCAGTCGGCCGAGACCGCGGACCTGCCCTGAGCGGCGTCCACGAGCACCCTGTCCAGCTGCGCTGGTCGGACCCGGACTCCCTCGGCCACGTCAACCACGCCCGGGCGCTGAGCCTGCTCGAGGACGCGCGGCTGGCGATGGCCGAGGGGTCGTCCGGCGACCGGGGGCTGATCCTCGCCCGGCTGGAGGTCGACTACCTCCGCCAGCTGTACTACCGGGTCGGGGAGCGGTTGTGCGTGCGCAGCTGGGTGACCCGGCTGGGCACCAAGTCCCTCACCGTGCGCCAGGAGCTGGTGCAGGACGACCGGGTCGCGATCCGCGCCGACGTCGTCATGGTGCAGTTCGACTTCGCCACCGACACCAGCCGGGCGATGACCGACGCCGAGCGGGCGCACTGGGCCGGCTTCCGGGTGGACTGAGCCGGTGGCGTTCTTCGCGGGCTTCGCCGAGCAGCGGGTCGACGTGGCCGACGGCGTCACGCTGCGGGTGCGCAGCGGCGGGGCCGGCCCGCCCGTGGTGCTGCTGCACGGCCACCCGCGGACCCACACGACCTGGCACCGGGTCGCTCCGCGGCTGGCCGCGGCCGGGCACACCGTCGTCTGCCCGGACCTGCGCGGCTACGGGTCCTCCACCGCCCCGCCCCCGGCCGGCGACCACGCGCAGGCGTCGAAGCGGGCGATGGCCGCCGACGTGGGAACGCTCATGCGGGCCCTCGGCCACGACCGGTTCGCCGTCGTCGGGCACGACCGGGGCAGCTACGTGGCGCTGCGGACGGCGCTGGACCTCCCCGAGGTGGTCACCCACCTCGCCGTCCTCGACTGCGTCCCCATCGTCGAGCACCTCGACCGCGCCGACGCGCGCTTCGCCACCGCCTGGTGGCACTGGTTCTTCTTCGCCCAGCCCGACAAGCCGGAGCGGGCGATCCTCGCCGACCCCGACGCCTGGTACGGCGCACTCGCACCGGGGAGGGCCGAACGGATGGGCCCGGAGAACCACGCGGACTTCCGCCGCGCGATCGCCGACCCGGCCACCGTCCGGGCCATGCTCGAGGACTACCGGGCCGGCCTCACGGTCGACCGCGCCGCCGAGGAGGCCGACCGCGCCGCCGGACGACGGGTCACCTGCCCCACGCTGGTGCTCTGGTCGGCCCGCGACGACCTCGAGGAGCTGCACGGGGACCCGCGGGCGATCTGGGCGGACTGGACCACCGACCTGCGCGGCGGCGGACCGGTCGACAGCGGCCACCACATGGCCGAGGACGCGCCCGAGGAGCTGGTCGCGGCCCTGGCCCCGTTCCTGCGCGGGTGATCGTGCCGGGACCGCGGGGTAGTGCAGGGGCATGCCGAAGACGACGAAGCGCGGGGACGCGAAGCAGAGCGAGATCCCCAGCACCCTGCAGCGATCCGACGAGAAGGCGCAGCGGACCTTCGCCAAGGCGCACGACTCGGCGATGGACTCCTACGACGACGAGCAGCGGGCCAACCAGGTCGCGTGGTCGGCGGTGAAGCACACGCACGAGAAGGTCGGCGACCACTGGGAGCCGAAGGACCACAAGGGCCCGAGCGACCCGCAGGCCGAGGGCGGCCGGGACACGAACCGGGAGACCAAGGGCGGCGTCGACGCCAACGCCACCAAGGAGCACCTCATGGACATCGCGCGGGAGCTCGACGTCCCCGGCCGGTCGAGCATGACCAAGGACGAGCTCGTCGACGCCATCAAGAAGGCGAACGACAAGGAGACGGCCGAGGCGCGAAAGCGCGGCTAGTCCTCACCTGCCGGTACGGGGACGAGCGACCGTCTCCTGCCGGATCTCGACGGCGTCGCGCAGCGTCTCGTCCTCGTCCTCGATGATGTGCGCGACCGCCTCGTCCAGGGCGCCAGCACGCGTTCGTCCGCAGCGCTGTCTGCAGGAGCACCTCAGCACGGTGTGTCTGTCCCAGCCCACTCTGTGCTGTCAGACTCCTCCTCGGGGGAGGGGGGCGCGGTGACCGAGGTCGTGCGTTTCCAGGTAGGCGACAGTTCCACGGTGCTGGTCGAGGTGGATGAGGACGCCTTCGGTGTCGAACGGGTCAGTCGAGGTCCGGACGGGGTCGTCGAAGCCGGCCGACGCCTGACAGAGGCCCTGGGCAGCGTCCGGGACGCGGCGCAGGCGTCGATCGACGTCCTGCACTCGTTGTCGCCCGACGGCCTCGAGCTCGAGTTCGGCGTCAAGCTCGCGGGCGAGGCTGGCGCCATCATCGCCAAGACCGCCGCCGAGGGGCACTTCAGCGTCAAGTTGTCGTGGTCGCCGAACGGCTCCTCCCGGACCTGAGACCACAGCCCGAGCGCTCCTGTACCGCGGAGTGGAGGTGGGCGCGAGGTGGAGCAGGGGACCAGCCGACCGGTCGGTGTCCCGCGGGACCTCGAGGCTGCGGTCGCGCGCGTGCGGTCAGCGGCGGGTGACGTGGTCGGCGGGGGGTTCCTCGTCGATCCGTCCCACGTCGTCACCTGCGCCCACGTCGTGGCGAGCGCGCTCGGCCGGAGCGGTCAGGACGCGCCGGCCGAGTGTGAGACGGTCGTCATCGAGTTCCCTCTCGTGGCCGCAGGTGCTTCCGTACAGGCCTCCGTGGCGGCGTGGCACCCCATCCAGCCGGACGACCGGGGCGACATCGCCGTACTGTCCCTCGCCGGCGAGACACCACCGGGCGTCGTGCCGGCGCGGCTGACCTCCGCTGCGGACTTCTGGGGACACGGCTTCCGCGCGTTCGGGTACCCCCGGCGACACGACCACGGGGTCTGGGCCGCGGGTGTCCTGCGCGGCGCCCAGGGGGCCGGCTGGGTCCAGATGGAGGGCGTGCCGTCCGGTCACCCCGTCGAGGCCGGCTTCAGCGGCGGCCCGGTCTGGGACGACGAGCTGGCCGGTGTCGTCGGGATGACCGTTGCGGCGGATGCGCGCAGCGACCTCCGCACCGGCTACCTCATCCCCGCGGACACCCTGATCGAGGCCTGGCCACCGCTGGCTCGGCGGACCCTGCCGCCCTGCCCGTACCGCGGCCTGTACCCGTTCCGGGCCCAGGACGCGGACCTCTTCTTCGGCCGGGAGGAGCTCATCGAGCGGCTGGTGCGGGAGACGCTGCGCAGACCGCTCGTCGCCGTGGTCGGCCCCTCGGGGAGCGGGAAGTCGTCGGTCGTCTTCGCCGGCCTCGTGCCCAGCCTCCTCCAGCGGTCGGGCTGGGTGAGCGTCAGCATGCGGCCGGCCCAGGCGTCGTCCCCGCTGCACGCACTGGCCGGCGCGTTCCTGCCCGTCCTGGAGCCGGACCAGTCGGAGACCGAGCGGCTCGCCGCCCTGGACCGCCTGGCGGGGGTGCTGCGCGACGGGCACCTGTGCGACGTCGTCGACCGGGTGCTCGCGCGGCAGCACGCAGCCCACCTGCTACTGGTCGTCGACCAGTTCGAGGAGCTCTTCGTGCGGGGGACGTCGGAGGAGACGGCCCAGTTCACCCGCGCGCTCCTGTCCGCGCTGCAGGCCCAGGAGGGGTCACGGCCGGCGCTCACGGTCGTCCTGACGCTGCGCGCCGACTTCCTCGGAAGCGCGCTCCAGGACCCGGTGATGGCCGACGCCCTGGCCGGATCGGTCGTGACCATCGGGCAGATGGGCCGGGAACACCTCCAGTCGGTCATCCTCTGCCCCCTGCCGCCGGAGGTGCGGTTCGAGGCCGGGCTCGTCGACCGGATACTCGAGGACGTCGGCGAGGAGCCCGGCAGCCTGCCGCTCCTGGAGTTCGCCCTCACCCTGCTGTGGGAGCGGCAGGAGCGAGGACTGCTCAGCCACTCCGCCTACACGGAACTGGGGGGAGTGGACGGCGCCCTCGCGACCTACGCCGAACGCGTGTACTCCGAGCAACTGCTCCCGGACGACCAGGACGAGGCCCGCCGCCTGTTCATCCAACTGGTCCGACCGTCGGAAGCCGCACCCGTACGCCGCGTGGCGCGGCGCGCGGAACTCGGCGAGGAGCGGTGGCGGCTCGGACAGCGCATCGCCGCGACCCGGTTGCTGGTCGCCGACCGTGACGCGAGCGGCGCGGAGTCCGTGGAACTCGTGCACGAGGCCCTGATCGACGGGTGGGCACGGCTGCACGAGTGGGTGACCGGGGACATGGCCTTCCGGGCCTGGCAGGAGCAACTGCGTGCGTCGATCCAGGCCTGGGAGAAGGCAGGGCGGGATCCGGAGGCGCTGCTACGAGGTGTGCAACTCGCGGAGGCCGACCGCTGGCTGGAGGACCGCGAGGGCGACCTCAGCGAGCCCGAGAAGAACTTCATCCGGGCGAGCAAGGCCGTCCGTGAGCGTTCCGTGCGCCGGCTGCGGACAGCGGTGGCCACGCTGACCCTCCTGGTGCTCGTCGCATCCGGTCTCGGAGGGGTCGTGGCCTGGCAGTTGCACGGAGCCGCGGTGGAGAACGACATCGCCGACTCCCGCTTCCTCGCCGACCGAGCAACGAGCCTGGCCGGCTCCCGGCCGGACGCAGCACTGGCTCTCGCTGCCTCCGCCTACCGCCTGCAACCCACACAGGAGGCGACGAGGACCCTCACCGGGTTGGCAGGCGGTCTCAGGCACACCGAGAGGCTCCAGGCCACCAGTTTCGCGGTCTCCGGTCTCGAGTTCAGTCCCGAGGACCCGAACGTCCTGGCGCTGTCGGGCACCAGGGACGTGGCTCTGTGGGACATCGAGCGGGAGGCGACCCTGTACCGACGAACGTTCGACCAGTTCGCGAGCATCTCGGGGGCCACGTTCAGCCGCGACGGGCGGATGCTGGCTTTCGAGGGCTACGGGGACCGTCGGTCGATCGGGGTGTGGCTGCCCGGGGAGGACCGCGTCATCGACATCCCGATGGTGTTCGGTGAGTCGGACTACGTGACCTTGCGTTTCACGCCGGACGACCGGTTGCTCACCATCTGCACCGGAGCCGACGTGCAACTCTGGACGGTGGACGAGCCGCGGTTGGTCGCCTCCATCCCGATGGTCAGCGACACGTGCGGCTTCGGGTTCACCGCCGATGGCGACGTCGTGTTCTTCGATCGTGGCGAGATGACCGTCTGGGACGTGCCAGGGGGCCAACTCGTCTCTCGGGACAGCGTGGTGGAGTCCGCTGGCGAGTTCTTCGGCTGCTCGATCACCCCGGACGGCCATCTCGCCCTGTGTGACACGGGGGAGGGACAGACCTTCTGGTGGGACGTCGACCACCGAACACGGATGGGAGACACGGGAGTGACGCGACTGTCGAACACCATGCCCCCCACCGTGTCCTTCACGCCTGACAGCCGCTGGGCTCTGGCGTCGACGGACGTCGGCACCTACATCTGGGACCTGGTCGTGCGAGAGCTGGTGGGGGCGTACGTCGTCCCGTCCTTCGGACAGGTCGTCCTGAACCGTGACGGCCGGATGATCGCGTTCTCAGCGGCTCAGAGATACGTCGGACTCGTGCCTGTGGGAACGAGTTCGGGGATCCCGGTCGAGGCATCGCAGGTCGCCGTCTCCGGCGGGAACGGGAGCGAGGTCGTCATACTGTCCGCGACCGGCGAGATGTTGCTCGCCGGCATCGGCAGCACCCAGTACGAACCCCTGTCACACTTCCCGATGGTGTCCGGTTCGTCCGTGCAGCCGGCGCTCAGTCCTGACGGACGATCTCTCGCCTTCTGGGACGACACCGCGATGGAACTCGTCCTCGCTGATGTCAGGAGCCCGCCGGATGGAGGCGGCACACGGTTGCGCGAGCTGCAGGAAGCCCCGGACGTCCTGTCGTTCGATCCCCGCGGACGACTGCTGGCGGCTGCCCACAGGGACGACGGCGCTGACAGGTCCGAGGTGGTCATCTGGTCCACGGGTGCGAGCGAGGGTCTCCAGCGGAGATTCGCCACGCCCGCTGGATTCGTGGTGACGGGACTCGCTCTCGATCCTCAGAGAGGGCATGTGGCCGTCTTCGACGACGCCGGGAGAGCTCTGTTGCTGGACAGCTCGGGCAGGGAGAGGACAGAACTCGCGGGGGGTGGGGTGAGCGCGCTCAGTTTCAGCCCTACCGGCCGGTGGCTCAGCGTGACGACCTCCATCGACACGCGACTGTGGGCCATGGACCCTCTCGAGGAACAGCCCGCTCCACTCCCTGCCGGAGCCTCATACGGACAGGCCACGTTCAGTGCGGATGAGCAGTTGTTGGCCATCGCGACGGAGACCGCGTCGTACTCGTCAGAGATCACTGTCTGGAGGGTCCTCGACGGGGAGCTCATCGGGGTCCTGCCCATCTCCTTCCTGGGACTCCTGCCCTCCACCGGGGCCTTCGTCTTCACCCAGGACGGGATCGAACTGGTGATGGCCGGTGCCGGCGTGCACGTCGTTGCCTTTCAACCCGCAGCGGCGCTGTCTCTCGTGTGTGACATCACGGACGGCCAGAACCTGTCGCGGACGGAGTGGGATCAGTACGCCCCCGACGTCGATCGCGTGGCGGCCTGTCCGTAGTGTCCCGGCCCCACGACCACTGGCCTGTGACGACGAGAACTCGTCGGAGACGGAGCAGGCGAGGTGTGCAGGGGCGTTCCGCTGCGGCGGGTCGCGGGTAGCCCGGCGGCATGACCGCAACCCCCCGCCCCGTCAGCGACCAGGTGGTCGTCGTCCTCGGCGCCTCCAGCGGCATCGGCCGGGCAGCCGCGCTGGAGTTCGCCCGGCAGGGAGCGACGCGCATCGTCGTCGCCTCCCGCGGCGAGGAGGCGCTGGGCACCCTCGTCGACGAGCTGACCCGGGCGGGGGCCGAGGCCGTCGCCGTCCCCACCGACATCACCGACGCCGCAGCCGTGCAGGCCCTGGTGGCGTCCGCCGAGGGGCGCTTCGGCCGGATCGACACGTTCGTCACGGTGCCCGGCGTGGGGATCTGGGGCTCGGTGCAGCAGATCGACCTCGACGAGTTCCGCCGGGTCCTGGAGGTCAACTTCCTCGGCCACGTCGCCGCGGCGCAGGCCGCCGTCCCGGCGCTGGAGCGGGCCGGCGGCGGGGTGCTGATCGGCATCGGCTCCGTGGAGAGCTACCGGGCGGTCCCGCTGCACGCCCCGTACTCGGCGAGCAAGTTCGCCCTCCGGGCCTTCTACGACTGCCTGCGGATGGAGCTGGCCGAGGCGACCTCGCCGGTCGAGGTGGCCACCGTGCTCCCGGCCGGCATCGCCACCCCGTTCTTCGAGCACGCCCGCACCAAGCTCGGCTCGATGCCCAAGCCCCCGCCGCCGGTGTACGCGCCCGAACTGGTGGCCGAGGCGATCGTGCGGGCCTCGACGCACCCGCGCCGGGAGATCCCGGTCGGCGACGCGGCGCTCGGCTTCCTCGCCGGCCAGCGGCTCAGCCCGGCCCTGACCGACGCGGTCCTCGCCGTCACCGGCCGGCAGTTGCAGACCACCGACCGGCCCGACACCGGCACCGACATCCTCGACACCCCGACGTCCGGGCCCGGACGGGTGCGCGGCGAGTTCGCCGACTCCGTCCTCGAGACCAGCCCGGTCACGCGGGTCGCCGGCGCGGTGCTGCGCCCGGGGGAGCTGCTGCTGCGCGCGATCCGGCGGCGTCCCTCGGGTGGCGCCGGCGTCAGCGAGCGGGGATGAGCACCAGGTCGGTCTGCCGGTCGCCCAGGTAGGTCACGCCCTCCGCGGTGAGCGCGATCCCCTCCTCGAGGGCCATCCGCACCGGCTGGCCGCCCCACTCGGGCACCGGCACGCGCACGCAGAGCTCCAGGGCGTAGACGGTGTCCGGGTGCAGCACCCGGTCCCCGGCCCCGGGGACGCCGCGCTGGTCGTCCCACATGCCGATCACCGGTCCGGCGCCGTGGCCGTGGAACCCGACGGGGTGGGAGTAGACGTCCCCGTCGATGTCCTCCACCGCGGCGGCCGCACGGGCGGCGGCGAGCACCTCGTTGCCGGTGCGGCCGACGACGAGCTCGGCGACGGTGAGGTCCTGCAGCCGGTTGCCCGCCGCCAGCGCCGCCCGCAACCCCTGGGGGGCGTCGGTCTCGCCCGGCCGCAGGACGTAGCCGTTGCGCTGGCTGTCGGTCCGGAGCCCCAGGCTGGACAGCCCGACGTCGCAGTGCACCAGGTCCCCGGGCTCGACCGGCACGTCGTAGGGGACGGCGGGGAGCAGCGCGCCGCGCTCGGCGGCCGGCGGCACGCCCGCGCGCTGCAGGTCGACGACCGGCTGGAACCAGGGCTCGACGCCCAGGTCGGCCAACCGCTGCCGGAGCCACCACGCCAGGTCGGTGGCGGTCGTCTCGCCCACGGTCAGGACCGCCGGGGAGAAGGCCTCCTCGACCACCTCGCGCACCAGCCGGTTGAGTCCGTGCAGCGCGGCGATCTCCTCGGGCAGCCGCGTCTCCAGCCAGCCCACCGCCAGGTCCTCGGCCGACACCAGGCGGTCGGCGAAGGGACCCAGCGCCTCGGTGAGCAGCCGGTGCTCGGTGTGCGAGAGGCCGTCGGCGAGCGCGAAGTCGGCCGACACGTCGATCCCGATCCGGCGCGGGCCGGCCTGGGCCACGATGCGGCGCACCTCCGCCCACTGCGCGGCCTCGGTGCGCGGACCGCCGTCGTCCTCCGGGGACCACGCGGGCAGGAACTGTCCGGCGGGGTAGCGGGAGACCGCCACCGCGGTGACGCCGTCGTCGCTGCGGTGCAGCACCAGGATCGTGCGCCGCCGCGCCGACAGCCAGGTCGCCGGGAGCAGCGTGGCGAGGACGGGGTCCTCGTTGTACTCGCGGCCGATCACCAGCCACAGGTCGATGCCGGCGCGGTCCATGAGCCCCGGCAGCAGGTCCAGCAGCCGCTGGGTCAGCCACCGCTCCCGGACGTCGGCCTGCTCGCGCAGCGGCAGCGGCACCGTGCGGGTCGGGTCCGGCGCGACGAGGGTCACGGAGACAGGGAACCAGAGAACCGGCGTCCTCACCGGTCGAGCGGTGAGGGAGGCAGCGGGGCTCCGTCAGGCCGGCTCGGCGGCGGGGCTGCCCTCGTGCGGGCGGTTGCCCTCCAGGCGCACGGTGCGCTGGCGGGGGAGGACGGCGACCACCCGGTCCCGCCCGGCCTGCTTGGCCTCGTACATGGCGCCGTCGGCCCGGTCGACGAGCCGCCACATCGCGTCGGTGGCGTCCTCCCCGTCGACCGGCCGGACCAACGCGATACCGACCGACGCGGTCACCGCGTGACCGTCGTCGGACCGGCTGCCGGCCACGGCCCGGCGCAGCCGCTCGGCCAGCCGCGCCGCCTCGGCGGAGTCGCTCACCAACCCCAGCACCACCAGTTCCTCGCCGCCGATGCGTGCCAGGACGTCGCTGGGCCGGACCGTGGCCGACAGGGAGCCGGCGACCGCCCGGAGCACCGCGTCCCCGGCGGCGTGACCGTGGGCGTCGTTGAGCTGCTTGAAGTGGTCGAGGTCGAGGACCATGGCCGCCACCCGCGACCCCTCCCGGCGGGCCTGGCGCCACAGCCGCGGCGCCTGCTCGACGAGGTGCCGGCGGTTCGACAGGCCGGTGAGCGGGTCCTGGTGGGACATCGCCTGGGTGGCCGCCAGCAGCCGCTGCACCCGCCGGCGCAGCACGTAGACGCCGAACGATGCGCCGTTGAGCACCCCGGCGGCCATCGCCCACTGCGCGAGGACCCCCGGCGTGAGCCCCTCGGTGTGGACCAGTGCGGTGCCGCTGGAGACCACGGTCATCGCCATGCTCACGCCGACCATCCCCGGGCCCAGGAACCAGGCCGCGACGAAGGACGGGAGCAGGAGCAGCAGCGGCGGCGCGTGCCGCGGCTCCTCGATGGCGAGGACGGAGACCACGTAGACCAGGTGACCCATGAGCACCAGGCCGGACGTGGCCACGGGCCCGACCCGCTGCCGCACCGCCAGCGGCAGGGAGACGGCCAGGCACCCGATCATGACGAGCGCGTACCAGAGCCGGGCGGTGCCCGGGTGCACCGTGCCGTCCACGAGCAACGAGACGCAGCCGACCAGCCCACCGAGGAACGTGACGATGGCGAGGGTCATGACGGCGACCCGGCGTTCCATGCCGCGGCTGACGGCGACGTCCCATCCTTCGATCGGTGTGTCGGTGTCCATGCGTCGCCACTTGGTCACGGACGCAGCATGCCCTACCAGTGTCTTGCGTGGCACGTCCCGAGCCTCGGCCGTTCCGTGTCCCCGGGCACGCGCTCCCGGTCGACGCCGTCCGCGCCCGGTGCCAGGGTGGCGGGCATGTCGCACCCCGAGCCCGGCCGGGTCGTCGTCCGGACGCTGACCGACCACCCGCTGGTCCCCAACGGGCCGGCCAGCTCGCTGCGGATGGTGGCCCCCGGCTCGGTGACCGCCGGGCGCTTCGGACTGGTGGAGTACACCGTCGCGCCGCACAGTGCCGGGGCCGCGCCGCACTACCACCAGACGTTCTCCGAGTCCTTCTACGTGCTCTCCGGGGAGCTGACCGTCTTCGCCGACGGCGCGTGGGCGCCGCACCGGGCCGGGGACTTCGCCCTGGTGCACGAGCGCGGCGTGCACGGCTTCCGCAACGACGGTGACGAGCCGGCGACCTTCCTGATCCTGTTCGCCCCGGGGATCGCCCGCGAGCAGTTCTTCGCCGAGATGGCCGAGCTGCGCAACAGCGGCCGGCAGCTGTCGCCGGAGGAGATGACCGCGTTCTACGCCCGCCACGACCAGGTGATGGTCGACGTCTGACGGTGGCAGGGTGGGGTCCCCAGCCTGCGATCGCGAGGAGGCGCACATGCCGCAGGGGCCGTGGTTCTACTGCCTCAAGCACCACACCGTCGAGGACCGGGACGGCTGCGCCGAGCGCCACCGGCTCGGCCCGTACGCCACCCGCGAGGAGGCCGAGCACGCGCTGCAGTCGGTGGCCGAGCGCGAGGAGAAGCTGACCGCCGAGGACCGCGACTGGCGAGGGGACTGACGAGGCCGCGCCCCCGCACCGGCATGATCGGCGGGGGACGCCGGGCGGTCCGGCGGCGCGGGAGGTGGCCACGTGACTGACGGACGTTCGGGCGAGGACCTGGTCGTCGGGGTGATCGGCGGCACGGGTCCGCAGGGCCGGGGGCTCGCCGTGCGACTGGCCGCGGCCGGTCAGCGGGTGCTGCTGGGCTCGCGCGACGCCGAGCGGGCTGCCGCGGTGGCCGAGGAGGTCGTCGGTCGGGCCGCGGCCGCGTCCGGGGGCGCCGAGGTGTCGGTGCAGGGCGGCTCGAACGTCGACGTCGCCGGCGCTGCGGACCTGGTGATCGTCGCCGTGCCGTACGCGGGGCACGCCGACACCCTGGCCGAGCTGGCCACCCCGCTGGCCGGCAAGGTCGTGGTCGACTGCGTCGTCCCGATGGCCTTCGACGAGCTGGGGGCCTACGCCCTCGACGTGCCCGAGGGGTCGGTCGCCCAGCAGGCCGCCGCGCTGCTGCCCGACTCCCACGTGGTCGGGGCGTTCCACCACCTGTCCGCCGTCCTGCTCGAGGACCTCTCCCGGCCCACCCTCGACGGCGACGTGATGGTCGTCGGGGACGTGCGCGAGGCGACCGACACGGTGCAGGCGCTGGCCGGCCGGCTGCCCGGCATGCGCGGCGTCTATGCCGGCCGGCTCCGCAACGCCCGCCAGGTCGAGGCGCTGACCATCAACCTGGTCTCGGTCAACCGCCGGTACAAGGCGCACGCCGGCATCCGCGTCACCGACGTCTGAGGGGCCGCGGGCCCTGGGTGGTGTGCACCTGTGGCGCGAGAACGCGCCACAG
>NZ_JBJGYR010000021.1:0-94763 GCF_054050095.1 Geodermatophilus sp. SYSU D01105 | reverse complement strand
GGTGCCCCGCGGAGCGGGGCACCCCAGGGGCTGTACCGCTCGGCGCTACCTGCGCCGGAGCCATCTGCGCCACCGCGGCTCCAGCCTCTCGAACACGGCGGCTGGCTGGTGCGACAGGTCCGGGCTGGCAGACAGCTCGGTCAGGGGGGCGACTGCCTCGGGGATGTCGCTCATCTGCAGGTGCTTGCGGAGCCAGACGACGTCCCGACGGACGATCCGGACCGGGGAGCCGACCGCCAGAGCCCGTTCCGGGACCGGTCGGGACCCTGTGACCATGCCCCGGAAACCGATCACCGCCCCGTCCCCGACCCGGCTCCCGGGCAACAGCACGCTGTCCCGGCCGATCCACACGTGCTCGCCGACCTGTACGGAGCGCGAGGGGTTGATGCGTCGCCCGGTGACCCCGTCGTAGAGCGGGTGCGAGTCGTCTGCGCGGATGTTGGTGAGGGGTGCGATCAGGCAGTCGTCACCGATCGTGACCTGCTGGCCCTCGGCGGCGGTGATCTCGAAGCCACGGCCGATCCACACACCCTCGCCGATGGTGACCAGGCAGTCCCGGCCGACCCCGATGTGGCCCGTGACATCCGATCGGGCACCGATCCGGATCACTGAGCCGGGAAGCCGGAAGCGCACGCTCCCGGAGTACTTGACCCCGGGGGCCAACTCCAGGAGGCAGTTCTCGGCGCGCTTCTCGAAGACCACGGACAGCTTGCTGGTGAGACTGGACTGACCGATGATCCGGTTGTTCCCCGGACGGGTCTCGATCAGCGCTTCTTCGGTCGCCGACATCGACCGTCACCCTATGTGCCAACCGGGACGACCGCTCGCCCCCACCCGACAACCCCG
This sequence comes from Geodermatophilus sp. SYSU D01105, assembly GCF_054050095.1. Lineage (NCBI taxonomy): Bacteria > Bacillati > Actinomycetota > Actinomycetes > Geodermatophilales > Geodermatophilaceae > Geodermatophilus > Geodermatophilus sp. SYSU D01105. The sequence goes on along the minus strand of NZ_JBJGYR010000021.1, from coordinate 93,917 downwards.
GACCCGCCGCCTGGAGGCACCGCCGGATGGGTCACCCCCGCAGCCGGGACGACGTCACGATCGCCAGGAAGTGGCCGGCCACCGCCAACAGGGACGCCGGGATGAGCGCCACGAGCAGGACGCGGGTGCCCACCAGGTCCCCGACGACGAGGTCGACGACCGCCGCGGCCAGGATGACCAGGCTCAGCTCGATCGAGTGGTAGAGCCGGTGGAAGGGCACGAAGCGGGCCAGCCGGCGCAGCCGGGCCAGCCCCCGCGCCCGCGGTGCCGTGGTCGCCTCGTCGTCCCCCACGCGGGACAGGCCCGCGGCGGCCCGGGCGACGTGCACCATGTCGTTGAGCGACTTGTTGAGCACGATCACCACGGCCAGCAGCGCGCCGAGCGTCGTCCAGCCGTAGCCGCCGGGCAGGTCGTCGAGCCCACCCGCGGCGCGCACGCCCAGGCCGATGGGGATGAGGGCCTCGGTGAGGTAGTGGCCCACGCGATCGAGGAAGACGCCGAGCGGGCTCGACGTCCCCCGCCACCGGGCCACCTCACCGTCGCTGGCGTCCCACAGCATCTGCAGCTGGGTGAGCAGGACCGCCAGCACCGCTCCCCAGAGCCCCGGGACGAGCAGCGCGAACCCGGAGGCGGAGCCGGTCACGATCATCAGCGCGGTGACCGCGTTGGCCGAGAGGCCCGCCCGCACGAGCAACCGGGTGAGGTACGGCGAGATCTGCCGCATGTACAGGTCGCCGGTCCAGTGCTCGGCGTTGCGGCGCCCGCGGATGGCCGGCGGCTGGGTGACCTCCCGCAGCAGGGCGATGCTCGGCCAGGCCGGACGCTCGGCCCTCACCGGCCCGCCCGTGCCGCGGTGGCCTGCAGGGCGTCCCGCTCCCGGACGACGTCGTCGCACGCGTCGAGGAACCGGGCCAGCGCGGCGGCCGGGTCGGCGCCTCCCAGGTAGTGCTCGACCAGCTCCGCCCGCTGGTCCCGTTCCCGGTCCTCGGTCAGGCACCGCCGCACCAGCTCCCCGGCGCGGCCGGCCTCCGCCGCCGCCAGCCGGGGGACGGCCGCCAGCAGCGGCGAGGCGCCCACGACCGCACCCGGCTCGGCCGGGACGGTCACCACGAGGGGGCGGCGGGTCGGCAGCCACTCGACGGCCACCGACGACACGTCGGTGACCAGCACGTCGGCGTCGGAGAACGCGCGCTCCAGCGGGACGGCGGTGTCGACGGCCGAGCCGGTCGCGCGGACGGCGTCCTCGGTGAACACCTGCCGCAGCGCCGCGTCGGCTGCCGCCACGTCGGCCCGGTTGGCGCCGGTGCGCGGGTGCGGCCGGTAGACGACCCGGAAGCCGGCCGCCACCAGGGACCGCACGAGGGCGGCGCCGTGCGTGGCCACCGAGCTGTAGGCCATGGACGGCTGGGCGCCCTCCCAGGTCGGGGCGTACAGCACGGTCGGGCGCTCCGGCACGGGGCGCGGGTCGGGCGCCGCCGCCTGGGGCCGGCCGATGCGCACCAGCCGGTCGCGGTCGAACCACATCAGCTCGCGCACCACCCGCTCCTCCGCCGCGGCGCCGGCGACGAAGGCCCGGTCGTAGGCCTTGAGCTGGTTGGACGCCGACACCGCCTTGTCGCTCTCCCCGTGCCCCAGGTAGACGTGCGCCACGCCCGCGTAGCGCAGCATCTGGAAGTTGCGGGGGTGGTGGCTGACGTAGAGGGCCAGGGCGACCCGGCTGCGCTGCACCAAGCCGTCGAGGGTGGCGGTGCGGGCGACGCAGAGCACCGACAGGTGGGTGACCGCCCGCAGCCGCGCGGTGGTGCGGCTGTCCTGGGTGACGAGGACGACCCCGTGCCGCCCGTCCAGGGCGCGCAGCGGGGCGAGCCACTGCTCCAGCTGGTAGGCGTTGCGCGGGGGTTCGGGGAAGAAGGCGACGACCCGCTGCTCGAGCACCCGGCCGGCCAGCCGCGCGTCCTCTCCGATGCCGTCGGGTTCGCCTCCGGGCACCAGACCCAGACGCCGCACCAGGCGGCCACCGGTCGAGCGCAGCCGGGCGGGCAGCAGGGGGAAGGGGGAAGGCACGTGCGGCTCCTCGGTTCGGCCGCTCCGCACGCTACCTGTCAGACGACGGGCGGCCGGCCGTGCCCGGCCATGCGGGCGACCGTGCCCCAGCCGATGGGGGACCGGGTGCCGGGGTCGGACCGCCAGCCCTCCCACCAGCCCCGGAACCAGGGCCGCAGCGTGGCGGGGGTGCCGACCGAGCGGACCACCTGGAGCGCGGTCCAGCTGAGCACGTAGGGCAGGCCCAGGGCCCAGGGCAGGTTGCGGCGGGCCAGCCACACGCGGTTGCGTGCGTTGAGCCGGTGGAAGTCCCGGTGCCGGGTGGGGGCGGTCAACGGGTGCTCCACGGCGAGGTCGCCGGCGTAGTGGACGCGGGCTCCGGTGTCCCACACCCGCCAGGCCAGCTCGATGCCCTCGTGCGCGTAGAAGAAGGGGGCGGGCCACCCGCCGGCCCGCTCGAACCGCGCCCGCCGGACGACGACGGCGCCCTCCCAGACGGAGAAGGCGGCGCTGGACCGCCGCCGGTCGCCGACCCGCAGGCGCGGCGTCCACCGGCGCGGGCCGGGGACCCCACCGGGGCCGTCGACCCGCGGCTGCAGCAGGCCCAGTCGCGGGTCCTGGCCGAAGCGGCGGACCGCCTCGGCCAGGAAGCCCGGGTCGGGGAGGACGGCGTCGTCGTCCAGGAAGAGCAGCAGGTCCCCGGACACGTGCGGGACGCCGGCGTTGCGGCCCGCCGGGATGCCGACGTTCCCCGGCAGGGCCACGCCCCGGACGCCGTCGGGCAGGCCCGTGGGCGCCCACCCGTTGCCGACGACGACGACGTCGGTGGCGACGCCGGTCTGGGCCAGGACGGAACCGACCGCCCGGTCGAGGTCCGCGGGCCGGCGTCCCTGGGTGAGGACGACGACGCCGACGAGCGGGCGGTCAGCCACCGTGGACGGTGACCGACTCCACGCCCTCGGGCAGCACGTCGCCGGGCTCCTCCTCGTGGAGCTCCTCCGCGGCGACGGAGGCGTCGAGGTGGGAGGCCAGCGCGTCCTCGCGGCGGACGTCGACGATGTGCCCGGTGAAGGCCGAGATGAGCACGTCGAGCGAGGTCTCGGCGACCGCCTCGGAGGTGAGCAGGCTGTCGGCGGGCTCGTCGCCGAACGCCTTGGTCCGCATCGGCGTCGCGGTGCGCTCGGGGTTGATGCAGTTGACCCGCACCCCGTCGGCCGCCCACTCGTCGGCGAGGGCCTGGGTCAGGTTGACGACCGCCGCCTTCGCCGAGGAGTACAGGCTGTAGCCACTGCGGCCCCGGGTGTAGGAGCTCGAGGTGAACAGCAGCAGCGACCCGCGGGTCTTCTGCAGGTGGGGCTGGAAGACCTGCGCGATGTGGATCGGCGCGAGGTAGTTGACCTCGGTCGCCATGTACACGGTCTCCTCGGAGGTCTCCGCCAGCTCGCCGCGCGGCAGCACGCCGGCGGTGTTGACCACGTAGTCGACCCGTCCGGTGGCGGCGAGCACCTGCTCGCAGGCGGCGACGATGTCGGCGCGCCGCTCCACGTGGGTGTTGGTCGCCGACCGGCTGAAGACCATGGCGGTGGCGCCGTACGCCTCGGCCAGCCGCACGATGTCGGCGCCGATGCCGTAGCTGCCGCCGAAGACGACGATCGTCTTGCCCTCGAGCGCCTCCCGGTACTCCGCGTCGAACCGGGGACGGGGCGCCTCGTGGCTGTCGAGCTGGAAGAGCTTGTCGGCGATGTAGACGTCGATCGGCTCGGTGACCTTCATGTTCCGGTCCTCGCCGCGGACGACGGCGATCGGCACCTCGGGGGTGTACCGGAGGACGACGGTGCAGTCGTCGGTGGCCTCGAAGTCGGGGTCCTGCGCGGCGCGCTCGTAGGCGCGGCGGATGACAGAGAGGCGGAAGCACTGCGGGGTCTGCCCCCGGCGCAGCAGCGGGCGGCGCAGGACCTCGTCGATGGTCTGCCCGGTGGCCTCGTCGACCTGGATGATCGTGTCGGCCGAGGGGATCGCGGTGTCGACGGCCTCGTAGCGCTCCAGGGCGTCGATGCAGTCGGCGATGACCCGCTGGCTGAGCAGCGGCCGCACCGCGTCGTGGAAGACGACGTTGCACTCCTCCGACCCGAGGGCGTCCAGCGCCCGCTGGGTGGTGGCGTTGCGGGTGTCGGCGCCCTCGAGCACCTGGGTGACCTTCGGGTAGGCGCCCGAGCGGAGGATGGCGCGGACGGCGTCCAGGTGGCCCGGGGCCATCAGGACGATGATCTCGTCGATCAGCGGCGAGGCGTGCAGCACACCGATCGTGTGCTCGATGATCGGCTTCCCGGCCACCTTGATGAGCTGCTTGGGGATGGACAGGCCGACCCGGGTCCCCGTGCCGCCGGCGAGGACGACCGCCACGTTCCGCAATCTGGTCACCACCTGACTGTAAGGGCGCTCCGTCGGTGAATCATGCGTGGACGAGTCCCGTGGGACGCCTGGGACAGACGTCTCGACGGTGACGTGCGGGACGGGTCCTTCACGCTCCCCGGACCCGCCCACGGCCCCGGTCCCGCGCACGCGGTCGTGCCGAACCGACTCCGCTGGGTGGTCGACACGCCAACGGCGCGGGTCCGCCCGGGTGAACTCTGCCCCAACGGGCGCGTACCCGGCCACCTGTCGTGGGCAGGGTGGAGGCGTGTTCCACGACCCGTCCGACCGCGGACCCCGCTGCGCCACCTGCGCACACGAACGCTCGGTGCACGAGCACAACCGCCCGGGCACCGACTGCGGGCGCTGCGGCTGCGACCGCTTCCGCCTCTCCGTGCGCGAACTCGTCGGGCAGTTCGTGGGCGGCCGGGGGCCCCTCGCCGTACGGGCCTGACCGGCCCGTCCCCTCCGGGGGTCTCCCTCAGCCGAAGTGGCTCTTGTGGATGACCCCGTGGACGCCGACCGTCCGGTCGACCACCTGGGAGACCTCGAAGTCGGCGGCGGCCGACAGGTAGGCGTAGGCCACCGCGCGGTCCATGCCCAGGTCGTGCTGCAGGAAGTCGAGCGCGTTGACCACCGCCCGGCGCGCGGCCACGTCGAGGTCGACGAACTGGCCGTCGCGGTACCCGTCGGGGTCGGAGAGCCCGATGGGCAGCCACGCGTCCGGTGACTCGCCGAACGGGTAGCGGAACGCCACCGACGGCGCGTCACCGGAGCCCGGCGTGCAGACCGTCAGCCGGAAGGTGAGGCGCAGCGACCCCTCCAGAGCGGTGAGTGCCACCTCGCCGTGGCCCATGGACATGTGCGGGTCGCCGACCGAGAACAGCGCCCCCTCCGCGACGACCGGCAGGTAGAGCGCCGAGCCGACGGTCAGCCGGCGGATGTCGATGTTGCCGCCGCCGGTGGTGGGCGGGATGGAGTTGAGCAGCGGGTCGTCGAGCGCCGCGGCGTCGCTGACGGTGGCGACGGCCATGAGTCCGGGGAAGCAGTCGACCGGCCAGCTCACCGAGCGCCCGCCGGTCCCCACGGGCAGCGAGGCGCGCATGACGTCCCGGCCGGGGGACAGCGGCGTGAACACCGAGACGTTGCCGTAGCGGGTCGGGTCCCCGGTGTCGCGCCCGTCGGTCGAGACCGGCGGCATCACCTCGGCCTCGGTGATCCCGCCCTCGGGGGCGGCCAGCTGGCGGGCGAGCGCCCCCTTCCCGTGCCGGCTGGAGACGACGCCGTAGGGCACCCGGGGCAGCGCGGTGAGCGGCTCGATCTTGAGCACGTCGCCGGGCCGGGCGCCCTCGACGAACACCGGACCGGTGACGACGTGCGGCCCGTCGGCGTCGAAGTCGCGCTGGTGCCGCCCGTACGAGGCTGCGATGGCGACGGCGTCGTCCAGGACCTGGTCGCGCGGCACGCCGTGCTCTCCGAACCAGGCCACGGGGTCGCGACCCTGGTCCTCCAGGATCCCCTCGTGGCTGACCGTGTCGACGGTGACCGTGCCCCCCGAGCGGACGCGGGCCACCGGCGCGTCGCCGGTGCGGGGCAGGTAGCCCCACAGCACCTCCTCCGGCCGGGAGGACAGGTAGACCTCGCCGTCGATCGGCCCCTGCCCGGGCTGCAGCACCTCGCCCGGCAGCCGCGTCCGGCCGCCGGGCGCGGCCGAGGCCGGTGGGGCGGCGGCGATGCCGGCGCCGAGCAGTGCCCCCGCGGCCAGCGTGGCCTGGACGAACGCGCGGCGGCCGATGCCGCGCTCGACCAGCTCGGCGGCGGCTGCGGGGTCGGGACCGGTCGTCGGGTGCGGGGGCTGCGTCATGGGGTGCTCCGGGGTGCCGGGGACGGTGGTCGCAGCCGGGTGTACGGACCCCCTGTTGCCGTCCCGCGACGTCGCGTGTCGGCCCGGTTACCGGATGGCGTGCCCGGAACGCAGCGTCACGCGGTGTGCACCACGTGGAAGGCCTCGGCCAGCCGGCCCGCAGGCAGGCCGAAGCGGGACGCGGTCTGCCGCATCCAGCCGCCCACGAACTCCTCCAGGTCGTCGCGGTGGCTGACCTGGGTGACGTGGCTCTTCAGCGCCGCGTACTTCAGCTCGACGACGTCGGTCACGTCCACGGCGTGGTCCGCGCGGGGGCTGGCGGTCAGCCAGACCTCCTCCACCGTCCAGGCCTCGAGCCCCTCGTCGGCGAGCAGTTCGGGGAAGGCGAACGGGTTGCGCGCGTCGGGGTAGACCGCCCGCAGGGTCGACTCGCCCACCGTCATGTGGTCGGGGTGGCTGGCGCCGATCCGCTCGAAGAACCGCTCCGGCGAGCTGGTCAGCACCCGCTGGGGACGGACCTCCCGGATCACCCGGCTGATGTCGCGGCGCAGGTCGAGGGTCAGCTCCAGCCGGCCGTCGGGGTAGCCGAGGAAGCGGACGTCGGTGACCCCGACCGCCTTCGCCGCCGCGTCCTGCTCGGCCCGCCGCAGCGGCCCCATCTGCTCGCGCGGGGTCTCGTCGAAGCCCCCGGCGTCGCCGTCGGTGACGATGAGGTAGGTGACCTCGGTGCCGGCGGAGGTCCAGGTCGCGACGGTCCCGGCGCTGCCGAAGTCGACGTCGTCGGGGTGGGCGAGCACGCACAGCGCGCGGTCGACGGAGTGGGCGGGACGGCGGGGCCGGGGGGAGGTCACCCGGCGGAGCCTAGGAGGACCCCGTCCTCCTCACCCCTCGTGGGAGGACCCGGTCCGCCTCACCGGGGAAGGACCCCGTCCTCCCCACCCTTCGCGAGCTCAGGGCGGGACCCGGGACGAGGCCGCGCGGCGAGCCTCGGGACGGGGCCTGCCGGGACGGGGCCGCGGCGGGCCCCGTCCCGAGGGTCGTCACCCCGAGGGCAGGCCGCGCAGCTTGTCGGGGTTGCGCACCACCAGCACCTGCGCGACCAGCCCGTCGACGAGCACCAGCGACATCGTCAGGTACGGCGCGCCACCGGCCCACACGACCACGCCCGGCGCGCCGTTGAGGTCGGCGACCTCGGTGCGCAGGCCGGGCAGGGACAGGCCCTGGGCGGCCGTGGCCAGGAGGAAGCGGGCCACCTTGTCCGCGCCGGCGATCGGCCGCAGCGCCGCCTTGGCCTTGCCCCCGCCGTCGGTCACCAGCACCACGTCCGGGGCGAGCGCGGCCAGCAGCGCCTCGACGTCCCCGCCGGCGCAGGCGGCGAGGAAGCGCTCGGTCACCGCCCGCTGCGCCGACCGGTCGGCGTCGAACCGGGGCTGCCGGGACTGCACGTGCTCGCGGGCCCGGTGGGCCATCTGCCGGACGGCGGCCTCGCTGCGGCCGAGGGTGGCGGCCACCTCCGCGGCCGGCAGCCCGAACACCTCCCGCAGCACGAACACGGCCCGCTCCGCGGGGGAGAGCGTCTCCAGGACGACCAACAGCGCGAGCGAGACCTGCTCGCCGAGCTCGGCGGCGTCGTCCGGGCCCGGTGGGGGAGCGGCGCCGGCGACCGGCTCCGCGCCGGTGAGCAGGGGCTCGGGCAGCCACGGCCCGACGTAGCGCTCCCGGCGGGTGCGGGCGGCGTCCAGCCGGTCCAGGGCCAGTCGGGAGGCGGTCCGCACCAGGTAGGCGCGCGGGTCGGCCACGGCGGACCTGTCGGCCGCCGACCAGCGCAGCCAGGCGTCCTGGACGACGTCCTCGGCGTCGGCGACGCTGCCCAGCATCTGGTAGGCGACGGTGAACAGCAGCCGCCGGTGCCGGTCGAAGTCGGCGAGCGGGGCGGTCATGCCCCGGCCGGGAGCTCGCAGCGGTCCCGGAAGCCCTGGCTGGTCAGGCCGAGCGCGCTGTTGAACCGCGACCGGACGTTCTCCACGGCCACCATCATCGTGAGCTCGACCAGCTGCGCGTCGTCGAGCTCGCGCCGCAGCCCGGCCACCATCTCGTCGGTCACCGCGGGCGGGGTCGCCGTCACGGCCTCGGCGTAGGCCATGACCTGCCGCTCCAGGTCGGTGAAGACGTCGCTGTCCCGCCAGGTGGGGACGGCGCGCAGCTTCGCGGCGTCCACCCCCTCCTGGCTGCTGATCCAGTAGCCGAAGTCCACGCACCAGGAGCAGCCGATCGAGACCGCCGAGGCCATGACGGCGAGGGCCTTGAGCGTGCGGTCCAGCCGGTTCCACCGGGCGAGGGAGGTCTCGAACCCGGCGTCGGTGACGAGGACCCCCGGGTGGTGGGCCATGGCGGCCAGCGGGTCGGGCAGCACGCCGTAGGTGCGGCGCGCGTACCACTCGGCGAGCCGGGTGACCAGCGTGCGGGGCGGGTCGAGGGGGATGCGGGCCATGGTCGTCGTCCTCTCCATCGGGTGGTGCTCATGGAGACGGGACAGCCGCCCCGGACGTGACACGCCAGCGGGGGTTCCGGTCCCTCCCCGGCCGGAGGAGCCTGGCGTGGCACGGGGCCGGTTCCGGTGGCCTGCGGCGGCGGGTCCGCCGGGGGGAGGAGCGGACGTGGACCCGGACTTCAACAAGACCCTGCAGCGGACGGCCGAGGCTCTGGCGGCGATGGGGGCGGGCGACCCGGAGCCCTACGCGGCGCTGTGGGCCCGGTCGGACGACGTCACGCTCTTCGGCGCGTGGGGTCCGATCGAGAAGGGCCACGAGGCGGTCACGCAGACCTTCCAGTGGGTGGGCAGCCGGTTCAGCGACGGGGCGCTCACCCCCACCCACGACGTCGTCCACGTCGACGGGGACCTCGCGTACACGGTCGGGTCCGAGCGCGGGGTCGTCCGGGTCGACGGCGGAGAGCCCTTCCCCATGACCATCCGGGTCACCCACGTCTACCGGCGGCTGGACGGCGAGTGGTGGCTGGTGCACCGCCACGCGGACTTCCCGCCCCCCGACCAGCGCCGCGGCTGACGGCGCCCCGCGGGACGGGGGCCTCCTAGAGGCGGCCGCGGCCCTGGCGGAGCAGCATCATGCCCAGGGTCGCGCCGTCGCTGCCGAGCGCGTCCTGGAAGCGGGAGAGGACCTGCTGCTCGCGAGCGAGCGACAGCCGGGTGCCGCCGGCGGCGCGGCGCAGCTCGCCGATCTGCTGCGAGACGGCGAGCCGGCGCTGCACCAGCCGGATGATCTCCGCGTCGCACTCGTCGATCTGCTCGCGCAGGTCGGCGATGCGGTCGGCGGCGTCAGTCGCGGCGGGGACGGTGGCGGTCATCGGGTTCCTCCAGGGCGGGCGGGAGGCCGTCGGACCCCGGGAACGAGGAACGCCCCGGGCTCCTCGGGCCCGGGGCGTCTGTTGCGGCGTGTGCTCAGCCAGCGGTGACGGACACCGGGACCCGGTGGCCGTAGGAAAAGCTGAGCGCGGCGAGCACGGCGGGGAGTCTGCCACACCTCCGGGGGACCGCCACGGCGTCCCCGGGACGGGTGTGGCGACTGTTCCGCGGGCCCCGGGCAGCGTCACCCGACCGGCTTACAGTGATGTCGTCATGAGCAGCGTCCAGCAGGCCCTCCCCGGTACCGCCTCCCTCCAGCGCTCGGCCTCCGGTCAGGTGGGCCGGGAGCTGGACCGGATGCTGGCCGGTCTCAACGGCCCTCAGCGGCAGGCCGTCGTCCACGAGGGCAGCCCGCTGCTCATCGTCGCCGGCGCCGGCTCGGGCAAGACGCGCGTGCTGACCCACCGGATCGCCTACCTGCTGGGCGCCCGCGGGGTGCAACCCGGCGAGGTCCTGGCGATCACGTTCACCAACAAGGCCGCCGGGGAGATGAAGGAGCGCGTCGCCGCCCTCGTCGGTCCCCGCGCCCGCGCGATGTGGGTGTCGACCTTCCACTCGATGTGCGTGCGGATCCTGCGGGCCGAGGCGGCCAAGCTGGGCCTGAAGTCGTCGTTCACGATCTACGACCAGGGCGACTCGGTCCGACTGATGACGATGGTCGCCCGCGACCTGGACCTCGACGCCAAGCGCTACCCCGGCCGCAGCCTCGCTGCGCAGGTGTCGAACCTCAAGAACGAGCTGGTCGACGAGGAGTCCTTCACCCCGGTCACGGCACCGGAGAAGGTGCTGGCCGAGGCCTACACGCTCTACCAGCAGCGGCTGCGCCAGGCGCACGCGCTCGACTTCGACGACCTGATCATGACGACGGTCAACCTGCTGCAGGCCTTCCCCGACGTCGCCGAGCACTACCGCCGCCGGTTCCGGCACGTCCTGGTCGACGAGTACCAGGACACCAACCACGCGCAGTACGTGCTGGTCCGCGAGCTCGTCGGCACCGGCGAGGGGCCGGTGCCGCCGGCCGAGCTGTGCGTGGTCGGCGACGCCGACCAGTCGATCTACGCCTTCCGCGGCGCGACCATCCGCAACATCGACGAGTTCGAGCGCGACTACCCCGACGCGACGACGATCCTGCTGGAGCAGAACTACCGCTCCACCCAGCGGATCCTCAAGGCGGCCAACCAGGTCATCGCGAAGAACACCGGCCGCCGGCCCAAGAACCTCTGGACCGACGCCGGTGACGGCGAGCTGATCGAGGGCTACGTCGCGGAGAACGAGCACGACGAGGCCGCCTGGGTCGCCGAGCAGATCGACGCCCTGGTCGACGAGGGCACGGCCAAGCCCAGGGACATCGCCGTCTTCTACCGGACCAACAACGCCTCCCGTGTGTTCGAGGAGGTGTTCATCCGCGTCGGCATGCCCTACAAGGTCGTCGGCGGCGTGCGCTTCTACGAGCGCAAGGAGGTCCGCGACGCGCTGGCCTACCTCAAGGTGGTCGCCAACCCGGCCGACGTCGTCAGCCTGCGCCGGGTCATCAACGTGCCCAAGCGCGGCATCGGCGAGAAGGCCGAGTCCTGCATCGAGTCCTTCGCCGACCGGGAGCGGATCGCCTTCGCCAACGCGCTGCGCCGCTGCTCGGAGGTCACCACCCTCGCCCCGCGGTCGCTCAAGGCGATCCAGGAGTTCGTGTCGCTGCTCGAGGAGTTCGAGAACCTGGTCGAGACCGGCTCGGGGCCGGCCGCGCTGCTGGAGAGCATCCTCGACCGCACCGGTTACCTCGCCGAGCTGCAGGCCAGCACCGACCCGCAGGACGAGGGGCGGGTCGACAACCTCAACGAGCTCATCTCGGTGGCCGCGGAGTTCGAGGCGGCGAACCCCGGCGGCTCGGTGACCGACTTCCTCGAGCAGGTCTCGCTGGTCGCCGACGCCGACCAGATCCCCGTCGCGGGCGACGAGGCCGGCGTCGTGACGATGATGACCCTGCACACGGCCAAGGGCCTGGAGTTCCCCGTCGTCTTCCTCACCGGCATGGAGGACGGCGTCTTCCCGCACCTGCGCGCCCTGGGCGACCCGCGGGAGCTGGAGGAGGAGCGCCGGCTGGCCTACGTCGGCATCACCCGCGCGCAGCAGCGGCTGTTCCTCTCGCGGGCGACGGTGCGCACCAGCTGGGGGCAGCCGGCCTACAACCCGCCGTCCCGCTTCCTCGACGAGCTGCCGTCCGACACCGTGCGGTGGGCGGGCAAGGAGCCGGTCCCGGCGCCGAGCACCGGGTACCGCTCCGCCCAGCAGCGGGTCGCCGCCACCGGTCTGTCGACCGGCGGGTTGCGCGGCGGCGCCGGCAACCGCGCGGTCATCTCCGTGGAGGTCGGTGACCGCGTCAGCCACGACGCCTTCGGTCTGGGCACCGTCGTCGAGGTGACCGGCGCCGGGGACAAGGCCCAGGCGACGGTCGACTTCGGCTCCGGCGGCACCAAGCGCCTGGTCCTGCGCTACGCCCCGCTCGTCAAGCTCTGATCCCCGCCGCCCACGCGGACGGCCCGGCCGTGCTCCACGGGTGCCCCTCGTGGTCCGGCGGTGCTGCAGCACCTGCTGGGCACGAGGAACGCCCGAGAGGCGGTGGGTGGGCCGGTCGGGTCAGATCCCGACGCCGCGGTCGGCGAGGTACTGCTCGGGGTCGATGGGCCGGCCGGTCATGCCGCCGCGGTGGATCTCGTAGTGCAGGTGGGGTCCGGTCGACTGGCCCTCGCTGCCGACCTTGGCGATCGGGTCGCCGGCGTGCACGATGTCGCCGGCCTTGACCGAGTAGTAGCGCATGTGGCCGTAGATGTGGACGTTGCCGTCGGCGTCCTGGATGTAGATCGCGTTGCCGTAGCCGGAGGCGGCCCCGGCGCGGATGACGACGCCGTCGACGGCAGCCACGATCGGCGTGCCGAGGGGCGCGGCCAGGTCGATGCCCCAGTGCATGGAGCCCCAGCGCATGCAGAAGCAGGTGCTCATCCGGCCCGGGGTCGGCAGGACCGTCTTCGGCTCACGCGCGGCCCGGGACGCGGCCAGCTCACCGAGGCGGGCCTGGGCCTCGGCCTCGGTGATGCCGCGACGCACGCCGGCGTCCTCCATGTCGCTGATGAGGCCGACGTCGGAGGCGGTGCCCAGGCCGTACTCGGCGGCGCTCACGCTGATGTCGGTGGCGTCGGACCCCAGCGCGCTGGGGAGCGCGGCGACCACGGCGCCCGCGACCAGGGCGGCGAGCCAGAGCGGGCCGCGCCGGCCCGGCGGGCGGGGCACCGTGCGGCGCCGGGGAGGTGTCTCGGGGACGTCGTCGGTCGCGGGCGCAGGAGCCGGGGTGGCCGCGACGAACTCGGGAGAGGAGCGCGGAGCCGGGACGACGGGGCCCGGCTCGCGGTCGGTCCTCGGTCGCTCCAGGAGTGCGGGCCCGGTCTGCGGGGTCACGGAGCACCTTCTTCGTGAGCGACCCTCCGGGCGTGCCGCGCGGGCACACCATCGGGGGAGCGACGGCGGATGAGACGTCTGGGGACGCCCGCCGGCGGGTGCCGGCGCCGTGATCGGACCGTAACGATCCGTCAGGTCACCGACGGTCAACGACACTCCGTGTCGCCTTGTCTGCAACGTGTGATCTGGGTGTGGTGTGGCGGACCCGGGTGTGCACGAGCCGGACGTGCGCCCGCGGGCGCACGCCGGCGGCCGTGGGGGACGCGTTGCCGCGGGGTGGCGTGCCGGCGGCTCAGGCGACGGCGGTGGGTGCCGGCCGGAGGGCCCGCGGTCTGCGCACGCCGGCCAGGGTGGCGGCGACCTCGTCGAGGACGCCGCGGTGGAACGGCAGCGACGTGTGGCCGACCCCGCGGACGAGCACGTTGCGCGCCTGCAGGTCCGGGTGGTCGCAGCGGCCCGCGGCGGTGGGGATGACGACCTGGTCGAGGTCGCTGTAGATCGCGGTCAGCGGGGTGCGGATGCCCCGCGCCGGCTCGGCGAGCTCCTGCAGCACCGGGGACCCGGGACGGAGCTGGCGCACCAGCGGGGTGGGCAGCAGGTGTGCCAGCAGCGAGCCCTGGTGCGGCGTCCCGAGGGTCACCAGCTGGTCCACCCGGCGGTCGCCGCCCTGGCGCTGCACGTGGTAGCGGGCGATGAGGCCGCCCAGGCTGTGGCCCACCACGTGCACCCGCTCGTGCCCGGTCTGCTCGCAGATCCGCTCGAGGTGCACGCCGAGGTCGCGGGCGCCACGGGCGACGTCGGACAGCAGCGGGCTGTAGTTCCAGGAGCAGACGTGGGCGAACCCGCGTCGCCGGAGGCCGCGGCGCATCACCGCGAAGATCGAGTGGTTGTCGACCAGGCCGTGCACGAGGACGACGGGGACGCGCGCGGCCAGCGGGTCGGCGGCGAACAGCGCCCGGACGCCGGGGGGCTGCTCGCCGGGCCGGCAGCGCGGGTCCGGCCGCAGCGCGTCGGTGCGGGTGCCCAGCGGGTACATGAGCACGTGCGCCCCGACGAGGGCCAGCTCGGTGATCCCGCCGGTCACCGCGGTGCGGGTCACGAGGGACCGCAGCCCACCCCGTGGGGTCCGGGGCTGGGGGGCTCGGGTGTGCGACGCTGGTCCGGACCCGGGGTCGCCGAGTGGGCGCATCTGTCAGTCCTCCCCGTTCGTGACCACCGGTGCAGCCCGGGTCCGACGTCGACCGGTGGTGAGGTCTGCCCCCAGCCATGCCCGGTTAACCCGACGGTAAAGCTGCCGTGTGACACCCGTCACACGACGACGCCGTGCTGAGCTCGGATCGACGCCGGTTCGTGACCTACGACGAAGGGGGATGCGTGGCCGCGCGCGATGGCTCTGCCCGGGACCGCGACAGCACCCGGGCCGCCGGTCCCGACCGGGGCGGTGTCACCCGCGAGAGCGCGGTGCCCGCCCGGGAGAGCGCGGTGTCCGCCCGGGACCGGACGGCGTCCGCCCGCCGCACCGGGCCCCGCCGGCCCGCCGCCCCCGCGCCGGCCGGTCCGGCCGACGGGCTGGTGGTCGGTGAGGTCCCGCCGGCCGCGCGGCTCTGCGGGGTGCTGCTCGTCCTCGCCGGGCTCACCGGTGCCGCCGGCGCCTTCCCCACCTACCTGTACGTGGGCGGGGAGGCGCTCGCCCAGGCCGGCGGGTCGGGCGGTGCGCTGGTCGCCCTCCTGACCCCGGTCGTCACGGGCGCCGTCGGCGGCGTCCTGGCGGCGGGGCGCATCCCGCGCCTGGGGCTGGCCTACGCCGGCGTCGGCGGCGCCCTGGCGCTGGGCCTGCTGCTCATCGAGCTCTACCGCGCGCGGACCTCCACCATCCGGCCGGCCGTGGAGGTGCTCGCCGGCAGGGAGGTCCTGACCAGCTCGGTGGAGATCGGCGCCGGCTGGGTGCTCGGGGTGGTCTCCCTCGGCCTCACCGTGCTGGCCGGGCTGCTGTCCGTCGTCGCCCGGGGCCGCACGGTCATGGAGGACGCCGGCTCGCTCGACCCCGTGCGCCCGGTCCTGGCCGGCCTCGCGGCGCTCCTGGGCGTGGGCACGGTGCTGTGCCTGGTGCTGCCCGCCGCCGACGTCCCCGACCGGCTGGTCACCGACCCGGTGACCGGGATGCAGACGGTCGTGGAGCAGGCCGGTCCGCAGGGCCTGCTGGAGCGGCCCGGCCTGGCGCTCCTGGGCGGTCTGCTCCTGGCCGGGGCGGTCGTCCTCTGTTCGGTGCTGGCCCCCTCCCTGCGGCCCCGGCTCGCCGCGGTGGGCGGCCTGCTCGCCATCGCCGTCGTCGTCCTCACCGCGGGGCTGTCGGGCCTGCGCGACGCCGCCGTCTCCGACGAGCTGGAGTGGACGCTCCCCGGCGCCGGCCTGCTCGTGGCCGGGCTCGGCTACGGCGTCCTCACGGCGCTGGCCTGGCGGTGGCGACGGCCGTCCTCCGCCGCCTGAGACGCCCCGGTCCCGCCGTGCAGGAACCGGCGGGAGGCGCTGTGATGCCGACCACGGCTCCCGGAGCCGATGGGACGACGGGAACCGCCGAGCGTTACCGTGCCTGTTCGTGGATCTCTTCGAGTACCAGGCCCGTGACCTCCTGGCGTCTCACGGCGTACCCGTCCTCCCCGGCGGCGTCGCCGAGACCCCTGAGCAGGCCGAGGCGATCGCGCGCGAGATCGCCCGGCCCGTCGTCGTCAAGGCCCAGGTCAAGACCGGTGGCCGCGGCAAGGCCGGTGGCGTCAAGCTCGCCGACGACGCCGACGAGGCCCGCGCGCGGGCGCAGGACATCCTCGGTCTGGACATCAAGGGCCACATCACCCACCGCGTGATGGTCGCCCAGGCCAGCGACATCGCCGAGGAGTACTACTTCTCCTACCTGCTCGACCGCGCCAACCGCACCTTCCTGGCCATGGCCAGCGTCGAGGGCGGCATGGAGATCGAGCAGCTCGCGGTCGAGCGCCCCGAGGCCCTGGCCCGCATCCCCGTCGACGCCACGGCCGGCGTGGACACCGCGAAGGCCACCGAGATCGTGGACGCCGCCGGCTTCCCCACCGAGGTGCGCGACCAGGTCATCGCGATCGCCGTCCAGCTGTGGGACGTCTTCAGCAAGGAGGACGCCACCCTGGTCGAGGTCAACCCGCTGGCCAAGGCGCCCGACGGCACCGTCCTCGCGCTCGACGCGAAGGTGAGCCTCGACGACAACGCCCGTTTCCGGCACGCCGACCACGAGACCCTCGAGGACACCGCGGCGGCCGACCCGCTGGAGGCCGCGGCCAAGGAGAAGGACCTCAACTACGTCAAGCTCGAGGGCGAGGTCGGCATCATCGGCAACGGCGCCGGGCTGGTCATGAGCACCCTCGACGTCGTCGCCTACGCCGGCGAGGAGTTCGGCGGGGTCAAGCCGGCCAACTTCCTCGACATCGGTGGCGGCGCCTCGGCCGAGGTCATGGCCAACGGCCTGCACATCATCCTGTCCGACCCGGCCGTGAAGAGCGTGTTCGTCAACGTCTTCGGCGGTATCACCGCCTGCGACGCCGTCGCCAACGGCATCGTCACCGCGCTGCAGCTCCTCGGCGACGAGGCGACCAAGCCGCTGGTCGTCCGCCTGGACGGGAACAACGTCGAGGAGGGTCGGCGGATCCTCGCCGAGGCCAACCACCCCCTGGTCACCCTGGTCGACACGATGGACGGCGCCGCGCGCCGGGCCGCCGAGCTCGCCGCCGCCTGACCGCACCGAGACCCGACAGGACCAGAGAGATGTCGATCTTCCTCAACGAGAACAGCAAGGTCATCGTCCAGGGCATGACCGGCTCCGAGGGGCGCAAGCACACCCAGCGCATGCTCGCCTCGGGCACCTCCATCGTCGGCGGCGTGAACCCGAAGAAGGCCGGCCAGAGCGTCGACTTCGAGGGCGGCGCCAGCGTGCCGGTGTTCGGCTCCGTCGCCGAGGCGATGAAGGAGACCGGCGCCGACGTCAGCGTCATCTTCGTGCCGCCGGCCGGCGCCAAGAACGCCGTCATCGAGGCCGTCGACGCCCAGATCGGGCTGGCCGTGGTCATCACCGAGGGCATCCCGGTGCACGACTCGACCTACTTCTGGGCCCACGCCCAGGGCGGCTCCACCCGGATCATCGGGCCCAACTGCCCCGGCCTCATCAGCCCCGGGCGGTCGAACGCCGGCATCATCCCGGCCAACATCACCAAGCAGGGCAAGATCGGGCTGGTCAGCAAGTCCGGCACGCTGACCTACCAGATGATGTACGAGCTGCGCGACATCGGGTTCTCCACCTGTGTCGGCATCGGCGGCGACCCGGTCATCGGCACCACGCACATCGACTGTCTCCAGGCCTTCCAGGACGACCCGGAGACCGAGGCCATCGTGATGATCGGTGAGATCGGTGGGGACGCCGAGGAGCGGGCCGCGGACTTCGTCAAGGCCAACGTGACCAAGCCGGTCGTCGGCTACGTCGCCGGCTTCACCGCGCCCGAGGGCAAGACGATGGGCCACGCCGGCGCGATCGTGTCCGGCTCGGCCGGCACCGCGCAGGCGAAGAAGGAGGCCCTCGAGGCCGCCGGCGTCCGCGTGGGCAAGACCCCCTCGGAGACCGCCCGCCTCATGCGCGACATCGTCGGCTGACCGAACGGCTCGCCACGCCGGTCCCGGCCGGTGGACCGCTGCCCGGTGACCTCGGTGAGGTCACCGGGCAGCGGCGTCTCCGGGGGGACTCGATACCGTCACGGACGGGTGCGGGCGGGCGCGCCGCGTTGCCGCCGCTCTCGGACGCCGTTCACGATCGCGTCCAGTGATCACGCCACTGCCGAGGAGTACCCCGCGATGACCAGTCAGCCGCCGCCCCCACCGGGTGGGTACGGGCAGCCGGGGTACGGCCAGGAGCCCGGCCGACCGCAGGAGCCCGGCCAGCAGCCGCCGTACGGCCAGCAGCCGGGACAGCCTCCGCAGTACGGGCAGCCGTCCGGCCAGCCTCAGTACGGGCAGCAGCCGGGGTACGCCCCGCAGCAGCCGGGGTACGGCCCGCAGCCGCCGTACGCCGGTCAGCCCTACGGCCAGGCGCCGTACGGCCAGCAGCCCTATGGCCAGGGTCCCTACGGGCAGGCCCCGTACGGCCAGGCCCCGTACGGCCAGCAGCCCTACGGTCAGGCCCCGTACGGCCAGCAGTCCTACGGCCAGGGCTCCTACGGCCAGGCGCCCTACGGCCAGGCACCCTACGGCCAGGCACCCTACGGCCAGCAGCCCGTCGGCCGGCCGGGCGGGACCGGTGGCGGCGCCGGCTTCGACCCCAAGCGCCTGAAGTTGGCCGACCACGCGGTCGCCGGTGGTGCGCTGCTGTTCCTGGTCCTCGCCTTCTTCCCCTGGTACCGGTTCGACGACGCCTTCTTCGGGACCGACTTCAGCTTCAACGGCTGGGAGTCCGGACAGGTCAAGACGGCGTTCTTCTTCTTCCTGCTCGCGGCGGTCTGGGCCGTCCTGCCGGCCTTCGTCGACCTGCGGCTGGGCTTCCCGAGGTCGTCGATCACGGTCGGCCTGTCCGCCCTGGGTCTCCTGTTCGCCCTGCTCGCCTGGCTGGACTCGTTCAGCGAGGGCTTCGCCTTCTCCATCTGGGCGCTGCTCGGCTTCCTCGTGGCCCTGGCGATCCTGGCGTTCGCCGTCCTCGCCCTGCTGCCGGAGCTGAAGAACCGCCCCGCCCTGCCCGGTGGCCTGGCCGGGGCCGCCCAGTGGGCCAACCAGCCGGCACCGCAGTTCGGCGGACCCGGCGGCCAGCCGCCAGCCCACGGCCAGCCCTACGGCCAGCAGCAGGCCTACGGCCAGCAGCAGGCCTACGGCCAGCCGCAGGCCTACGACCAGCCGCAGGCCTACGACCAGCAGGGGCCCGGCCAGCAACCGCACGGCCAGCGGGCCCCCGGTCAGGCCGCTCCGGGCCAGCCGGAGCCGGCCCCGCCGGTCTCCGAGCAGCCCGGTCCGCCGCCGTCGGCGCCGGGCGCCGGGACGGGCACCGGCGCGAACCCCGCGGTCACCGACCCCGGCCGCGGGGAGCCGGGCGGGTCGACCGCCTCGGGCTCCGGGCAGCCCTCGGGCACCGCTTGACCCGGACGTCCCGCGAGGACGGACCGGCCTGTCGGCGGGGGGCAGTGGCCGGTGGGCCGCTGCCCCCCGCCGGCTTTGTGGGGGCGGTTGGGCGCGGATCCCGGCGATCGGCGTCCGGCCTTGCGACAGTGGAGGCGTGGTCTCCCTGCTGGCACGCCTGACCCTGCCCGGGCAGCGGGAGCCCGCCGCTCGCGGGCTGCGGCACCCCGCCGTGCTCTCGGCCGCGGCCGCGGCGGTGGCCGCGGTGCTGGGCCTGCTGGGACTGGGGCTGGCCGTCGTCGTGGTGCAGACCCTCGACCCGGCCGGCGGGCTCCCCGTCGCGGGCTCCGCCCGGCTGGCCGGCCGGCTGTGGCTGCTGGCCCAGGGCGGCGGGCTCACCCTCGGGTCCGGTCCGCTCGTGCTGGCGCCGCTGCTGCTGACCCTCGCCGTCGCCTGGGGGCTGTCCAGCGCCGCCCGCGGCATCGTCCGGGCCTGCGACGTCGACACGGCCCGCGGTGCCGCCGTCGTCCTGACCGCCCTGGTCGCCACGCACACCGTGCTGGCGGTCCTGCTGGGGCTCGCCCTCGACGCGCCCGGAGCCGGCGTCGACCTGCTGCGCTGCGCCGTCGCGAGCGCGGTGCTGGCCGTCCTCGCCGCCGGCTGGGGCACCGTGCGCGAGTCCGTCGTCCTCGAACCCCTGCTGGACCGGCTGGCGGCGCCGGTGGGGCCGGTGCTGCGCGGGGTCCTCGCCGGGTTCCTGACGGCGCTCGCCCTCGGGCTGGCCGTGGTGGCGGTGGCGCTGGCGTCCGACACGCGGGGGTACGCCGCGCTGTCGGGCTCCCTCGGTGGAGCCGGTGCGGGAGCGGTGGGCCTGCTGGCGCTCGGCGTGCTGCTGCTGCCCAACGCCGCCGCCGCGGCGATCGGGCTGGCCGCCGGACCGGGCTTCGTCGTCGGCACCGGCACGCTGGTGTCGGTGCACGGCGTCACGCTGGGCGCCGTGCCGGCCCTGCCGCTGCTCGCGGCGCTGCCCGACACCCAGGCGGTGCCCCTGGTCGCGTTCGTGTCGCAGGCGGTGCCCGCACTGGCCGGGCTGGTCGCCGGCGTCACCGTCGGCCGCCGGCTGGGCGACCGGGACGGCGGCTCGGTGACCGCCGGGCTGTGGGGGGTGCTCGCCGGGGTCCTCCTCGGTCTCGCCTGCGGGCTGCTGGCCTGGGCGGCCGGCGGGTCCCTCGGCGACGGCGCGCTGGCCCGGGTGGGCGCGCCCGCCGTCGCCACGGGGCTGGCCGTCGCCGCCCAGGCCGGGATCGCCGCCGCGGTCGGCGCCGCCGTCGCCCGCTGGCGCGCCCTGGCCTGAGGCGCCTGCACCCGTCGGAGGAGGCGGACGGGGCCCTCATAGGATCGCGGGCGTGCCCGCAGCCGACCGTCCCCCGCGGGCACGGGTGGTCGTCCTGCTCTCCGGCTCCGGGTCCCTCTGTGCGGCGCTGCTGGCGGCCGCCGACGAGCCCGGCTACCCGGCGACGGTCGTCGCCGTGGGCAGCGACCGCGACGCCGCCGGCCTGGAGCACGCCCGCCGCCGCGGCATCCCGACCTTCGTCCGCGCCCTGCGCGACCACCCCGACCGGGCCGCGTGGGACCGGGCGCTGGCCGGCGCGATCGCCGAGCACCGGCCCGACCTGGTCGTCTCCGCCGGTTTCATGAAGATCGTCGGCCCGGCGGTCCTGGACGCCTTCGGTGGCCGGCTGGTCAACACCCACCCGGCGCTGCTGCCGGCGTTCCCCGGAGCCCACGCCGTCCGGGACGCGCTGGCCGCGGGGGTGGAGGTCACCGGCAGCACGGTGCACCTCGTCGACGCCGGCGTCGACACCGGCCCGGTGCTCGCCCAGCGCGAGGTGCCCGTCCTCCCGGGGGACGACGAGGCCCGGCTGCACGAACGGATCAAGACCGTGGAGCGCGAGCTCCTGGTGGAGACGGTGGCGCGACTCGTCACCCAGCACACGGAGGACCCCCGATGAGCGACCGCACCCCGATCCGCCGCGCACTGCTCGGCGTCTACGACAAGACCGGGATCGAGGAGCTGGCGCGCGGGCTGGCCGACGCCGGTGTGGAGCTGGTGAGCACCGGGGCCACCGCGCGGCGCATCGCCGAGGCCGGTGTCCCGGTGACCCCCGTCGAGCAGGTCACCGGCTTCCCCGAGTGCCTGGAGGGCCGGGTGAAGACGCTGCACCCCGCCGTCCACGCCGGCATCCTGGCCGACCGCCGCAAGCCCGAGCACGTGCGGCAGCTCGAGGAGCTCGGCATCGCCGCGTTCGACCTCGTCGTGGTCAACCTCTACCCGTTCACCGAGACCGTCGCCTCGGGCGCCAGCCCGGACGAGTGCGTCGAGCAGATCGACATCGGCGGCCCGGCGATGGTGCGCGCGGCGGCCAAGAACCACCCGTCGGTGGCCGTGGTCGTCGACCCGGCCCGGTACGGCGACGTCCTCGCGGCCGTCACCGGAGGCGGCTTCACGCTCGCCGAGCGGCAGGCCCTGGCCGCCGCCGCGTTCCGGCACACCGCCTCCTACGACATCGCGGTCGCCTCCTGGATGGGCAGCGTGCTGGCGCCGGAGACCGACACCGTCTTCCCGGCCTGGGTGGCGGCCAGCTGGGAGCGCGCCGACGTGCTGCGCTACGGCGAGAACCCGCACCAGCAGGCCGCGCTCTACCGCGGCGGCCAGCCCGGCCTGGCCCACGCCGAGCAGCTGCACGGCAAGCAGATGTCCTACAACAACTACGTCGACACCGACGCCGCCTGGCGGGCCGCCCACGACCACACCGACCCGTGCGTGGCGATCATCAAGCACGCCAACCCCTGCGGCATCGCCGTCGGCACCGACATCGCCTCGGCGCACCGCAAGGCCCATGCGTGCGACCCGGTCTCGGCCTTCGGCGGGGTCATCGCCGCCAACCGCGAGGTCGACCTGGCCATGGCCGAGCAGGTCGCCGGCGTCTTCACCGAGGTGGTCGCCGCGCCGTCCTTCACCGACGACGCCCTGCAGGTGCTGACCGGCAAGAAGAACATCCGGCTGCTGCGCCTGCCCTCCGCCGGCCGCCCGGCGACCGAGCTGCGGCCGGTGAGCGGTGGGCTGCTGCTGCAGACCGCCGACCGCCTCGACGCCACCGGCGACGACCCCACCACCTGGACGCTGGCCACCGGGGAGCCGCTGGACGCCGCCGGCCTCGACGACCTGGTCTTCGCCTGGCGCAGCGTGCGCGCAGTGCGCAGCAACGCGATCCTGCTCGCCCACGACAAGGCGACCGTCGGCGTCGGGATGGGACAGGTGAACCGGGTGGACGCCGCCCGCCTCGCCGTCGCGCGGGCGGGGGAGCGGGCCGCGGGGTCGGTCGCCGCCTCTGACGCGTTCTTCCCGTTCGCCGACGGGCTGCAGGTGCTGCTCGAGGCCGGGGTGCGCGCGGTCGTGCAGCCGGGCGGTTCGGTGCGCGACGAGGAGGTCATCGCGGCCGCGGCAGCCGCCGGCGTGCCGCTGTACCTCACCGGCACCCGCCACTTCGCCCACTGAGGGGGACCCCGTGCCGCCCACACCCCGCAAGCTCGGCGCGGGTCCCTCCACGGGGCCGAAGCCGCACGTCGGACCCCCGGCGGCCGGATCCGAGGTGGAGGGGGAGGACTTCGCCCGGGTCGACTGGTGGGGCGCCCAGCTCGACGGCGTGACCTTCACCCGGTGCCGGTTCGACGACGCCGGGCTGGAGGAGCTGGTCACCCGCCGGTGCGTGTTCGACTCCTGCGTGCTGACCGGCGTCCGGATGGGCGGCTCCCGGCACCTGGGGACGGCGTTCCTGTCCTGCCGGTTCGACCGCGCACGGCTGTTCGACGTCGTCTGGGACGGCTGCAAGCTCACCGGCTCGCAGTTCCCCGGTGCGCAGCTGCGGCCGATGACCTCGACCGACTGCGACTGGTCGTGGACGTCGTTGCGCGGTGTCGACCTCTCCGGCCTGGACCTCTCGGGTCAGCGGTTCCGTGAGGCCGACCTGACCGACGCCGACCTGCGCGAGTGCGACCTCGCCGGAGCCGACCTCGACCGCGCCCGCCTGCAGGGGACCGAGCTGCGCGGCGCCGACCTGCGCGGCGCGTCGACCGACGGGGTCCACTGGCGGGCGCTGGACCTCACCGGCGTCCGGGTGGACCTGGTCCAGGCGGTGCAGTACACCCGGGCCCACGGCGCCCTGGTCGCCGACTGAGCACCTCGTCGTCCTCGCCGACCCCGGGGTGGCGCCTCGGCGACCGGTCAGTGGCTCAGGCCCGGGGGCCGTGGGTCCCGTACCGGGGGCCGGTGAACATCGCCTTCAGCGCGCCCAGCAGGCCCAGGGCCGGGACGGCGACGGCGAACCAGAAGCCGGTGTCGATCTCGGCCACGTCCCACCCGATGTCCACGAGCGGGACCACCACCCCCGCCGCGGCCACCAGGCTGACCAGGAGCGCCAGGACCCCGAGGAAGCGGTGCGTGCGGGCCGGCAGCACCATGAGCAGGCCCAGGACGAACAGCACCCCGCCGCCCAGGACCACCGCCATGGGCTGCCAGAAGCCGCTGTCGAACAGCGCCCCGAAGCCGCCGCCGTCGAGGTCCTCGAAGCCGCGGCGCACGAGGTCCAGCCCGGTCAGGTCGCTGCCCGGCAGCCAGCGCAGCAGCAGGCTCACCGCGGCCGTGATGCCCGCGAGGATGAGCAGCAGGCTGGCGAAGGTGTCGGGACGGCGGACGGTCACCGGCGTGGTCGAGTACTCCGGCGCGGTGGACGGCCTGTCCCCGGACCAGCCCGGGTACCCCGCGTCGGTCTGCGGGCCGCGCACCGGGGCGATCCCCGGACTGGTCTGCTCCCGCCAGTCGCCGGAACCGCTCTGCGTGCCGGCCGGGGACTGGTCGCGCTCGGTCATCTGCTCTCCTCGCGGATCGGCAGGCGGCGGGAAGGCGCCCGCTGCCCGCGAGCCTAGGGCCGCAGTCGGTCCGGTGGAGCGTCCTCGGGCAGACTGTCGGCCGTGCCCGCGACGATCCTCGACGGCAAGGCCACCGCAGCAGCCATCCGGACGGAGCTGACCGAGCGCGTCGCCGCCCTCACCGCCGCCGGCCACCGGCCCGGTCTGGGCACGCTGCTGGTCGGCGACGACCCCGGCAGCCGCTGGTACGTCAACGCCAAGCACTCCGACTGCGCCCAGGTGGGCATCGCCAGCATCCAGCGCGAGCTGCCCGCCACGGCCACGCTGCAGGACGTCCTCGCCGTCGTCGACGAGCTCAACGCCGACCCCGCGTGCACCGGCTACATCGTCCAGCTGCCGCTGCCGAGGGGGATCGAGGAGAGCGCCGTCCTCGAGCGCATGGACCCGGCCAAGGACGCCGACGGACTGCACCCGGTCAACCTCGGCCGGCTGGTGCTCAACGTGCCCGGCCCGCTGCCGTGCACCCCGGTCGGCATCGTGGAGCTGCTGCGCCGCTACGGCGTGCCCATCGCCGGCGCCGAGGTGGTGGTCGTCGGCCGGGGGATCACCGTGGGCCGGCCGCTGGGCCTGCTGCTCACCCGGCGCACGGAGAACGCCACGGTCACCCTCTGCCACACCGGCACCCGTGACCTGGCCGCCCACCTGCAGCGGGCCGACATCGTCGTCGCCGCCGCGGGCGTCCCCGGGCTGGTCACCAAGGACGTCGTCAAGACCGGAGCCGCCGTCCTCGACGTCGGCGTGAGCCGGGTGGAGGGCAAGATCGCCGGTGACGTCGCCACGGACGTCGTCGACGTCGCCGGGTTCGTCGCGCCCAACCCCGGCGGGGTCGGCCCGATGACCCGGGCCATGCTGCTGCAGAACGTGGTCCTCGCCGCGGAGCAGGCCGCCGCCGCGGACGTGCTCAGCGCCTGATGTCCCGCCCACCGCTCCACACCCGCCGGCCCTTCCTGGCCGGCCTGCTCCGGCAGCTGCCGCTGCTGGCGGTGCTCGTCGGGGTGGCGGTGGGCTTGCTCATGGTGACCGTGGAGCACTGGCGGCGCGGGCTGGTCGTCGTCGGGCTGGCCCTCGTGGGCGGCGGGGTGCTGCGGTTGCTCCTGCCCCTGCGCCGGGTGGGCTTCCTCGCCGTCCGCAGCCGGCCGGTCGACGTCGTCCTGATGGTCGGCGTCGGGGTCACGCTCACCGCCTTCGCGCTGGCCATCCCCGGCGACTGAAGGGGGAGCCCGCGCCACCCCCTCGGGCGGGGCGGCGCCCGGAGCGTTAGGTTGGCCGCCATGGCAGAGCAGCCCAGGAACGGCAAGGTGACCGTCGTCGGTGCCGGGTTCTACGGCTCGACCACAGCCCTCCGCCTCGCGGAGTACGACATCTTCGAGACCGTCGTCCTCACCGACATCGTGGAGGGCAAGCCCGAGGGGATCGCCCTCGACATGAACCAGTCCCGGCCGATCGAGGGGTTCGAGACGAAGGTCGTCGGCGTCGGCGGCGGGTCGTACGAGGGCACCGAGGGCTCGGACGTCGTCATCATCACCGCGGGGCTGCCCCGCAAGCCCGGCATGAGCCGGATGGACCTCATCGAGACCAACGCCAAGATCGTGCGGCAGGTCGCCGAGAACATCGCGCGGACCTCACCCGACGCCGTGGTCATCGTCGTCTCCAACCCGCTGGACGAGATGACCGCGCTCGCGCAGCTGGCCACCGACTTCCCGAAGAACCGCGTGATGGGCCAGGCCGGCATGCTCGACACCGCCCGGTTCTCCAACAACGTGGCCGAGGAGCTCGGCGTCCCGGTGGGCTCGGTGCGCACCCTCACCCTCGGCTCGCACGGCGACACGATGGTGCCGGTGCCCTCGCGCTGCACCGTCGACGGCAAGCCGCTGGCCGACGTCCTGCCGGCCGACCGCATCGAGCACCTCGTCGACCGCACCCGCAACGGCGGGGCGGAGGTCGTGGCGCTGCTCAAGACCGGTTCGGCGTACTACGCGCCCTCGGCCGCCGCGGCACGCATGGCCCGCGCGGTCATGGAGGACGCGGGCGCGGTCATGCCGGTGTGCGCCTGGGTCGACGGCGAGTACGGCATCTCCGGGGTCTACCTGGGGGTCGAGGCCGAGATCGGGCGCGAGGGTGTCCGCCGGGTCGTGGAGGGCGACCTGACCGAGAGCGAGCTGGCCGGGCTGCGCGAGGCGGCCGAGGCCGTGCGCGCCAAGCAGGCCGACGTAGCCGACCTCTGACCGACCCGGTCAGAGCTGCAGAGAGGGAAACGAAGACGTGAGCAAGATCAAGGTCGAGGGGACGATCGTCGAGCTCGACGGCGACGAGATGACCCGGATCATCTGGCAGTTCATCAAGGACCAGCTGATCCTCCCGTACCTCGACGTGAACCTCGAGTACTACGACCTCGGCATCGAGAAGCGCGACGAGACCGACGACCAGATCACCGTCGACGCGGCCAACGCGATCAAGCAGCACGGGGTCGGCGTCAAGTGCGCGACGATCACGCCGGACGAGGCGCGGGTCGAGGAGTTCGGGCTCAAGCGCATGTACCGCTCGCCCAACGGGACGATCCGCAACATCCTCGGCGGCGTCATCTTCCGCGAGCCGATCATCATGTCCAACGTGCCGCGGCTGGTGCCGGGCTGGACCAAGCCGATCGTCGTCGGCCGCCACGCCTTCGGTGACCAGTACCGCGCCACCGACTTCCGCTTCCCGGGCGAGGGCACGCTGACCCTCACCTTCACGCCGAAGGACGGCGGCGAGCCGATCGAGCACGAGGTCTTCCAGTCGCCGGGCGCCGGCGTCGCGATGGCGATGTACAACCTGGACGAGTCGATCCGCGACTTCGCCCGGGCCTCGATGAACTACTCCCTGCAGCGCGGGTACCCGCTGTACCTGTCGACCAAGAACACGATCCTCAAGGCCTACGACGGCCGGTTCAAGGACCTGTTCCAGGAGGTCTTCGAGACCGAGTTCAAGGACCAGTTCGAGAGCGCCGGCATCACCTACGAGCACCGGCTGATCGACGACATGGTCGCCGCCTCCCTCAAGTGGGAGGGCGGCTACGTCTGGGCCTGCAAGAACTACGACGGTGACGTGCAGTCCGACACCGTGGCGCAGGGCTTCGGCTCGCTGGGCCTGATGACCTCGGTGCTGATGAGCCCCGACGGCCGCACCGTCGAGGCCGAGGCCGCCCACGGCACGGTCACCCGGCACTACCGGCAGCACCAGCAGGGCAAGGCGACGTCGACCAACCCGATCGCGTCGATCTTCGCCTGGACCCGGGGCCTGGCCCACCGCGGCAAGCTGGACGGCACCCCCGAGGTGACCCGCTTCGCCGAGACGCTGGAGAAGGTCTGCATCGACACCGTCGAGGGCGGTCAGATGACCAAGGACCTCGCGCTGCTCATCAGCAAGGACCAGCCGTGGCTGACCACCCAGGACTTCCTGGGGGCCATCGACAGCAACCTGCAGAAGGCCATGGCCTGAGCGAAGGGCCCTCCTGCCCCGCAGGGCCGTGCGTCGGCCCCCTCGCCCAGCCGGGCGAGGGGGCCGACGCGTGTCCGGGCTGCGGACTCAGGCGCCGAAGAGCTGGGTCCACCACGGGCCGCCGGGGCCCTCGGCCACGCCGACACCGAGCGTCGTGAGCTCGCAGTCGAGGATGTTCGCCCGGTGGCCGGAGCTGTTCATCCAGTCCTCCATCACCGCGGCCGCGTCCGGCTGGCCGTAGGCGATGTTCTCCGCCCGCGCGTGGTCCACACCGGCCTGCTCGGCCCGGTCGAACGGCGAGAGCCCCTCGGGCGTGGTGTGCGAGAAGTAGTCGCGGTCGCGCATGTCGGCGCTGTGCGCCCGGGCCACGGCCGCGAGGGCGCCGTCGGCCGCCAGGGGAGCGCAGCCGGCGTCGGCGCGGGCCTCGTTGACCAGCGCCAGCACCTGGCCCTCGGCCGTCGGGTCGGCGGGCGCGGCGGCCGCGACACGCGGGGCGGCGGCCGGCTCCTCGGCGCGTGCCGGCGCGGGCTCGTCGGCCGGCTCCTCGGCGCGTGCCGGCGCGGGGGCCTCCTCCTCGACCGGGGTGGGGGAGGACGACGGGGTCGGGTCCGCGGCGGGAGCGGCCGGCGCCGGGGCCTCGGGCGCGGGCACCTCGACCGGGGCGGGCGTCGTCGTCCCCGGGGCGGGGGCCTCCGACGCCGTCCCGGGCGTGGCGGCGGGCGCGCCGTCGACGCCCATCTGCACCGTCGCGCCGCGCGGAGTGCCGCCGGAGGACGACCGGTCGCGGGGAGCGGTCGCACCGGACGACGAGGACGACGCGTCCAGCGCCACCTCGTCCGAGGTGGTGGTCAGCGCGCCGGACACCATCGGGACGGTGAGGGCGACGCAGGCCACCGCCGCGGCGACGGCCAGGACCGGGACGATCCGGCGCAGGCCGAGCGCACGACCCAGGGTGCGGAGGAGGCGACCCAGAGTCGCGACGATGCGGGAAGAGAGCGGCGGACCCGCCGGCATGTGGTGCACCAGGTAACCCTTACGAGTTGCTAGATCACGATCTGTGACTTCGTTGAGAGTAGCCGGACGCGGGGCCTGATCGGCACCGGGATGTGGCCGACCTCACAGGGCGTTCGACTTCACCCCCGTCGAGCGGTGTTCCGCGGGGCCGGGGCGGGCAGCATGGGAGCGTCCTGCCCGCAGTAGACCGAGGAGCACGCCGCCGGTGAGCGACGTCTGGCTCAACATCGTCATGGTCGTCGTCTTCGTCCTGATCGGCGGCGCCTTCTCCGGGGCGGAGATCGCGCTGGTGAGCCTGCGCGAGTCCCAGGTGCGCGCGATGGCCGAGGGCGGGGGGCGGCGCGGCAAGGCCGTGGCCCGCCTGCTCAGCGACCCCAACCGGTTCCTGGCCGCCGTCCAGGTCGGGGTGACGCTGGCCGGCTTCTTCTCCGCCGCCTTCGGTGCCAGCACCCTCTCCGAGCCGTTCGCCGACTGGCTCGCCAGCATCGGCGTGGGCGAGCGGGTGGCCGGCACCCTGGCCCTCGTCCTGGTGACCATCGCGATCAGCTACCTGTCGCTGGTCGTCGGCGAGCTGACCCCCAAGCGGCTGGCGCTGCAGCGGGCCGAGGGGTTCTCCCTCCTCGTGGCCGCCCCGCTCAACGGCATCGCGAAGGTGTCCCGGCCGGTGATCTGGCTGCTCTCGAAGTCCACGAACGTGCTGGTGCGCGTCCTCGGCGGGGACCCCAAGGCCAGCGGCGAGGCGATCAGCCAGGAGGAGCTGCGCGACCTGGTCGCCGCGCACGAGTCCCTGAGCACCGACGAGCGCCGGCTCATCGGCGAGGTCTTCCGCGCCGGCGACCGCGAGGTCCGCGAGGTCATGACGCCGCGCACCGAGGTCGACTTCCTCGAGGCGTCGATGACGGCCAGCCGGGCGGCCAAGCAGGTGCACGACTCCAGTCACTCCCGCTACCCCGTGGTCGGCCGGGACGAGGACGACGTCCTCGGGTTCGTGCACGTGCGCGACCTGTTCCTCCCCAACCACCCCGCGGGCCGGGCGGCGACCGTCGGCGACCTGGTCCGCGAGGTCAAGCGCCTGCCCGGCACCGCCGGCGTCCTCACCGCGCTGTCGGAGATGCGGCGGGAGAACCACCACCTGGCGATCGTGGTGGACGAGTACGGCGGCACCGACGGCATCGTGACCCTCGAGGACCTCATCGAGGAGGTCATCGGCGAGATCTACGACGAGTACGACGAGGAGGTCGCCGACGACGGCGAGGACGTCCCGGGCGGGCCGCACGAGGTCGACGGGCTGCTCAACCTCGACGACTTCCGCGAGGTCACCGGCCTGCAGCTCCCGGAGGGGCCGTACGAGACGGTGGCCGGTTACGTGCTCGCCCACCTCGGCCGGCTGCCCGAGCCCGGCGACGAGGTGACCGTCGAGGGCCGCACGCTCACGGTGCTGGAGCTCGACGGACGGCGGATCGCCCGCCTGTCGGTCTCCCGCGCGGCCGACCCCGAGCCGGCGTCGGGGGAACCCGCCGCCGGCTGAGCCGTCCCCGAGGGCTCAGCCGCGGGCCCGGGCGGTGTCCCAGGCGTCGCGGACGATCCCGGCCAGGTCGGTGTGCTGCGGCGTCCAGCCGAGGTCGGCGCGGATCCGGTCGCTGGAGGCCACCAGCTGGGCGGGGTCGCCGGCCCGCCGCTCGCCGATGACCACCGGCACCGGGTGCCCGGTGACCTCCCGGACGGCGTCGACGACCTCCTGCACCGAGAAGCCGGTGCCGTTGCCCAGGTTGTAGATGCGGTGCTCGCCCGGCTGCGGGGCGGTCAGGGCGAGCAGGTGGGCGTCGGCCAGGTCGGCGACGTGGATGTAGTCGCGGATGCAGGTGCCGTCCGGCGTCGGGTAGTCCTCGCCGTAGACGGTCATCGCCTCCCGGGTGCCCGCCGCGACCTGCAGGGCGATCGGGATGAGGTGGGTCTCGGTGGTGTGCCGCTCCCCGAGGCCGTACGCGGCGCCGGCCACGTTGAAGTAGCGCAGGCTCACCGCGGCGAAGTCGTACGCCGTCGCGTAGGAGGTGAGCATCGCGTCCACGGCGAGCTTGGTGGCGCCGTAGGTGTTGGTCGGCCGGGTGGGCGCGTCCTCGCGGATCGGCACCTGCTCGGGCTCGCCGTAGGTGGCGGCGGTGGAGGAGAAGACGATCCGGCGGCAGTCGACGGCGCGCATCGCCTCCAGCAGCGCCAGCGTCCCGGACACGTTGGTGTCCCAGTAGATCTCCGGCCTGACCTGGGACTCGCCGACGAGGCTCTTGGCCGCGAAGTGCAGCACCGCCTCGGGGCGGACGTCGGCCAGCACCGGGCCCGACTCGTGCAGGGACGCCTGGACCAGCCGCGCCCCCTCCGGCACCGCGTCGGCGTGCCCGGTGGAGAGGTCGTCGAGCACCGTGACCTCGTGGCCACCCGCGAGCAGGGCGGCCGTGACTACGCTGCCGATGTAGCCGGCTCCACCGGCGACGAGAACGCGCATGCGCCCACCCTAGAGATCCGCGCGACCCGGGGTGGGCGTGGTCAGGAGGCAGAGCCTGTGGTCAGCGCACGACCGGCGGTGCAGCAGCTGCCCGCCTACAAGCCGGGGCGCAACCCCGCCGACCTCGCCCGGGAGATCGGGGTGGCGCGGGCGGTCAAGCTGGCCAGCAACGAGGTCGCCTTCCCGCCCCTGCCGGCGGTCGTCGAGGCGCTCGCCGCCACGGCCGCGGAGACCAACCGCTACCCGGACAACGGCGCCGTCGTCCTCACCGGCGCGCTGGCCGAGCGCTACGGGGTCGACCCCGCCCAGATCGTCACCGGCTGCGGCGCGGTCATGCTCTGCCAGCAGCTGGCCCAGTCGTTCAACGACCCCGGCACGAGCATCGCCTTCGCCTGGCGGTCGTTCGAGATGTACCCCCTGCTGGCGCAGGTGGCCGGGGCCCGCTCCGTCCGGGTCCCGCTGGTGCCCGGGCGCCGCGGCGGCCCGGCCGACACCCACGACCTCGAGGCCCTCGCCGCGGCCGTCGACGAGACCACGCGGGTGGTGTTCGTCTGCAACCCGAACAACCCGACGGGGACGGCGGTGGGCCGGGCCGAGCTCGAGCGGTTCCTGGACGCCGTCCCGGCCGACACGCTCGTCGTCCTGGACGAGGCCTACCGCGAGTTCGTCACCGACCCCGACGTCCCCGACGGGCTCGAGCTGATGCGCGGCCGGCCCAACGTGGTCGTGATGCGCACCTTCTCCAAGGCGTGGGGGCTGGCCGGCCTGCGGGTGGGCTACCTCGTCGCCGAGGACCCCGCGGTGGCCGAGGCGGTGCGCAAGACCCACGTCCCGTTCAGCGTCAACATGCTCGCCCAGGCCGCCGCGGTCGCCGCCCTGGCCAGCGAGGACGAGGTGCGCAGGCGCTGCGCGGCGGTCACCGCCGAGCGGGCCCGGCTGACCGCCGCCCTCCGCGAGCGGGGCCTGGACGTCGCCGACAGCCAGGCCAACTTCGTGTGGCTGCCGGTGGGGGAGGACGCCGCGGCGCTGGCCGCCGCCCTCGAGTCGCGGGCGGTCATCACCCGCCCGTTCGCCGGCGAGGGCATCCGGGTGACCGTCGGCACGCCCGAGGAGGACGACGCCTTCCTGGCCGCACTCGACCAGGTGCGCTCGGCCACACCGGCCGCGTGACCCGCCGACCGTGACGAGGACGTTCGGGACGTGCGGCGCCGCGGCTCAGGAACGGCTGGTTTGATGGCCGACGTGCCTCTTCCCCGTGTGCTCTCCGGCATCCAGCCGACGGCGGGTTCCTTCCACCTCGGCAACCACCTGGGTGCGCTGCGGCAGTGGGTGCGGCTGCAGGAGACCACGGAGGCCTTCTACTGCGTGGTCGACCTGCACGCCATCACCGTCGCGCAGGACCCGGCGGAGCTGCGGCGCAACAGCCTCGTGTCGGCCGCCCAGCTGTTGGCCCTGGGCGTCGACCCGGAGCGGAGCACGCTGTTCGTCCAGAGCCACGTGCCGGAGCACCTGCAGCTGTCGTGGGTGCTCGAGTGCCTCACGGGGTTCGGCGAGGCGAGCCGGATGACGCAGTTCAAGGACAAGAGCCAGCGGGAGGGCGTGGCCGGCACGACGGTCGGCCTGTTCACCTACCCGGTGCTGATGGCCGCCGACATCCTCGTCTACCGCGCCGACCAGGTGCCCGTCGGCGACGACCAGCGCCAGCACCTCGAGCTCACCCGCGACCTCGCGACCCGCTTCAACGGCCGCTTCGGCGAGACCTTCCCGCTCCCGGAGGGGATCATCCCCGCGGGCGCGGCGCGGGTCATGGACCTGCAGTCGCCGGACAAGAAGATGAGCAAGAGCCTGCCCCCGGCGGGCTGCGTCTTCCTGCTCGACGACCCGAAGGTGACGGCGAAGAAGATCCGCTCGGCGGTCACCGACACCGGCCGCGAGGTGGTGGCCGACCCGGTGGAGAAGCCGGGCATCACCAACCTGCTCACCATCCACAGCGCGCTGTCGGGCACCCCGGTCGCCGAGCTGGAGGAGCGGTTCGCCGGCCGCGGCTACGGGGACTTCAAGAAGGAGCTGGCCGAGGTCGTCGTCGACTTCGTGACGCCGGTCCGGGAGCGGACCCAGGAGCTGCTCGACGACCAGGCGGAGCTGGAACGGATCCTGGCCGCGGGCGCGGCCCGTGCCCGGGAGGTCGCCGCCACGACGGTCGCCGCGGTGTACGACCGGGTCGGGTTCCTCCCGTCGGCGGGAGCGGGCGCGTGAACGACGACACCTTCGTACCGCGCAGTCGCAGCGTGGTGCCGGAGACCGCCGTCCTGGGCGTGGTCGTGCCGATCCCCGAGCCGTGGTCGCAGCTGTTCGTGGACTGGCGGACGAAGGTGGGCGACCCGCAGGCGAGCCTGGTCCCGCCGCACGTGACGATCCTGCCGCCCACCGAGGTGGCCGTCGCCAACCGGCCGACCATCACCGCGCACCTCGCCGACGTGGCCCGGGCGCACCCGCCCTTCGACATGCACCTGTCGGGCACGGGCACCTTCGCGCCGGTGTCGCAGGTCGTGTTCGTCGCGGTGGCCCGGGGGATCGGCAACTGCGAGCTGATCGCCAACGACGTCCGCCGTGGCCCCCTGGCCCGCGGGCTGTCCTACCCGTACCACCCCCACGTGACCGTGGCGCACGACGTCCCGCCGGACATGCTCGACCTCGCCTACTGCGGGCTGGCCGACCTCTCCGCCCAGTTCCGCGTCGGCCACTTCACCGAGTTCGAGCAGACCCCCGACGGCGCCTGGGAGGTCGCGCGCGAGTACCCCCTCACCGGCCCGCCGCACTGAGGAGGAGGACCCCTGCCCCCACCGCCTCCGACCTCGCGGTGGGTCCCTGCAGGGGGCCGCGCCAGTCCGTCACCAGGGCGGCGACCGGGTCGCCCGCCGGGGGGCCGGACCGCAGACTGGTCGCGATGACTGCGACCCGGGCCGAGCGGTCCGCGCCACCCGGCCAGGAGCCGCCCGCGGCGCAGAGCCGCTGGAGCCGGGTGACCCGCCTGGCCGAGAGCTGGGACGCGCAGGTCACCCGGTTGCGTCACCGCCAGCCCTGGTTCGACCACCTGGCCCGCGCCGGCGGCCGCTACCGGCGCACGCAGGGCGACCTCATGGCCGCCGGCGTCACGTACTTCGTGTTCCTCGGCCTGGTGCCGGTCCTGCTGCTGGTGGCCTCGGTCATCGGCCTGGTCCTGGCAGGGGACGAGCTGCTGCAGGCCCAGCTCTACGCCGCGATCCGGGACGCCTTCCCCGGCTCGACCGGCCGGCAGATCGTGGGGGAGCTGCGCGGGGCCGTGGGTTCGGCCGGCGTCGTCGGCGTCATCGGCCTGGCCGGGTTCGTGTACGCGGGGCTGCGGGCCATGGACAAGCTGCGGATCGGCATGGAGCGGATCTGGCGCGGCCGGGCCGACGAGCCGGAGTTCCTCCGCGACAACCTGCAGGACCTGCTCGCGCTGCTCCTGCTGGGCGCGACCGGCCTGCTCAGCCTCGGCTTCACCGGCGTGGTCACGCAGGCCACCGGCTGGCTGCTGGCCCTGCTCGGCCTCGACGACGCCCCCGGTCTGGGCGTGCTGACCTTCGTCCTGGGCCTCGCCCTGGCGGTCGCCACCGACGTGCTCGTCTTCCTCTGGCTGCTCAAGGTGGTGCCGGCGACGTCCCACCCGCTGCGCCGGCTGCTGCCCGGGGCGCTGTTCGGTGCGGCGGGCCTGGAGGCGATGAAGCTGCTCGGCAGCCTCTACCTCTCGCTGATCTCCGGCAGCGTGACCGCCTCGGCCTTCGGGGGTGCGGTCGGCATCCTCGTGTGGATCAACCTCGTGTGCCGGTTCGCGTTCTTCACCGCGGCGTGGACCGCGACCCTGCCCCGGGTCCAGGGGGCCGCCCACGTGGTGCGGGACCGCGCCGAACCGGTGGTGCCGCCGGCCGACCGCTGACCGGCGTCGGGACCACGTGGACCGCGCGGCGCACGCCGACCACCGTCGCGACGACGATCGAGACGGCGGCGACGCCCAGCGCCGCGGGCACGAGGGGGGAGTCCGCGGTGTCCCCGCCCGCCGAGGGGGTGCCGGGGGCCGCGACGGCGGCCGCGGCCGGGGGTCGGGCCGCGGACGGCGTCGCGGCGACGTCCGCGCGCGACTCGACCAGCACACCGACCCCGTTGGTGCCCTCGGGGACGCTGAACCCCCAGTCGAGCAACAGGGCGGCCTGGTCGGCGGCGCGCAGCGGGGTGTTCTCGGTGCCCATGACGCTGACCACCAGTCGGCGCCCGTCCCGCTCGGCGGCGGTGACGAAGGTGTGCCGGGCGGCGTCGGTGAACCCCGTCTTGCCGCCGAGGTTGCCCGGATAGCTGGTCAGGAGGGGGTTCTGGCTCTGGATCTGGTAGCCCTCGGACCGCCCCTCCACGGCCGGCATCGCGGCGAGCCGGGTGGTGAGGATCGCCGCGGTGCGCCGGTCGTCGACCAGCCGGCGGAAGATCAGCGCCAGGTCGTAGGGGGAGGAGGACTGGCCGGCGACGTCCAGGCCGGACGGTGACCCCGCGACCGTGTCGTGGGCACCGATCGCGGCGGCGGTCTCGTTCATCGCCTCGACCGTCGCCTCGACCCCTCCGGCCGCGCGGGCCAGCGCGTTGGCGGCGTCGTTGCCCGACTGCATCATCAGCGCCTCGAACAGCACCGACACCGGGTAGCGGCCACCGGCCACCATGCCGACGCGGCTGCCCTCCATCCGCTCGTCCTCCTCGGTGCCCTCGACCACCAGCTCGGGGTCGAGCAAGGGGACGAGGGTGAGCAGGGTCAGCGTCTTCAGCGTGCTCGCCGGGTAGTAGCGGCCGTGCGGGTCCCGCGTCGCCAGCACCGCGCCCGTGTCGGCGTCCGCGACGAGCCAGCCCGGCGCGGCGACCTCCTCGGGCAGCGCGGGAGCGTCGTCGACGGCCACGGTGCCCCGGGTGTCCAGGCCCTCGCCGCCCACGGTGACCCCGCCGGGACCGCTGCCCTGGGGCGGGCCGCCGGGGATCGGCGCGGTGGGCGTGGGCGCCGACGGGTCGGCCGTGGGCCGGGCGTCCTCGGCGAGGGCCACGCCGGGAGCGAGGGCGAGCCCGGCCGCCAGGACGAGGGACGCGAGCCGGGCTGCCGCCGTCCGCCGTCGCACGAGGGCACGCTAGACCCGACGGCGGCCGGCGTCTCCCCGAACCTGCGCCGGTGGCCCACGCCACGCGCCCGAGCCGCCTTCGCAACGATCGCGTCTCTATCTCCTCCCCGGCCTGCGGCGGGGCCCGCACGCGCGGTTAGCGTGCCCAGGTCGCGCGTTCTGCGGCCCCGGCGGCGCCGGTCCGGCGGCGCGTGACCCGGATCCCACCGGGGCGGGCTGGTGCACGTGTACGGCTCGTCCCCCCAGAGAGGAGAGCGTCTTGCGCCGAGCGCGGAGGATGAAGGCCGCGGCGTTGCTGCTGGCCGGCAGCATGGCCCTGGCGGCCTGCGCCAGCGACGAGGAGGGCGGCGGCGCCACCGGCGGGGGTGGCGGCGAGGCCGCCGGCGACCTGCAGATCGGCCTGGCGTTCGACACCGGCGGCGAGGGCGACCGCTCGTTCAACGACGCGGCCGTGGCCGGCGTCGAGGCCGCCATCGAGGAGCACGGCGGCGAGGTCACCAAGCTCAGCCCCAACGCCGACGCGTCCAACCGTGCCGACCTGCTCACCCAGCTGGCCGACCAGGGCTTCAACCCGATCATCGCCGTCGGCTTCGCCTACAGCGACGTCATCGGCGAGATCGCCGCGCAGTACCCCGACGTCACCTTCGCGCAGGTCGACGGCTCGGTCGCGGACGCCGGCAACCCGGAGAACCTGACCGGCCTGCTCTTCGCCGAGGAGCAGGGCTCCTTCCTGGCCGGCGTCGCGGCGGCGCTGAAGACCGAGAGCAACCACATCGGCTTCGTCGGCGGTGTGCAGACCCCGCTGATCCAGAAGTTCGAGGCCGGCTACGTCGCCGGCGCCCAGGCGGTCAAGCCCGACATCACCATCGACCGGCAGTACATCTCGCCGGCCGGTGACTTCTCCGGCTTCAACGACCCCGCCCGTGGCCAGATCGTGGCCCAGGGCATGTACGACGCGGGCGCCGACATCGTCTACCACGCCGCCGGTGGGTCCGGGATCGGTGTGTTCCAGGCGGCCGCGGCCTCGCAGGGCCGGGCGATCGGTGTCGACTCCGACCAGTACCAGACGGTCGA
Source organism: Geodermatophilus sp. SYSU D01105 (assembly GCF_054050095.1). Taxonomy (NCBI): domain Bacteria; kingdom Bacillati; phylum Actinomycetota; class Actinomycetes; order Geodermatophilales; family Geodermatophilaceae; genus Geodermatophilus; species Geodermatophilus sp. SYSU D01105. The sequence goes on along the minus strand of NZ_JBJGYR010000021.1, from coordinate 56,391 downwards.
CGACCCGGCCCTCCAGGCCGTGATCATGACCTCGATGCTCAAGCGGGTCGACGTCGCGGTGGAGACGTTCATCGGCGAGTACGTCGACGGCAACGTGGCCGGGGGCCAGGACGAGCGGTACGACCTGGAGTCCGACGGCGTCGGCCTGGCCACCAGCGGTGGCTTCATCGACGACATCCAGGACGACCTGGACACCTACCGCCAGCAGATCGTCGACGGCACCATCACGGTCCCGACCACCCCGTGACGACGCTCGGCTGACACGAGGCACGACCGGCAGCGGGCCCGGGGGAGCAGACGCCCCCGGGCCCGCTGTCGCGAGCGGGAGGGACCCCTGCCCCCTCCCCCCGGGGGCCCGTGCGCGATCATGCGGCGGGCCGGTGGAACCCGGGCCGGGGGAACGGTGGCGGCGGTCGATCCCGCGCCACCGATGCAGCAGAGTGGACGTGCCCGCACACCCGCAGGGCGCAGCGAGGGAAAGGCCCACCATGCCTCCAGGATCCGGGGCCGCAGGCGTCCCGACAGGGGAGCCCGCGGACGGCGGCGAGCCGCTGGCCGTCGAGCTGCACGGCATCACCAAGCGCTTCCCCGGCGTCGTCGCGAACAAGGACATCGAGCTGCGGGTCCGCCGCGGCGAGGTGCACGCCATCGTGGGCGAGAACGGCGCCGGCAAGTCGACGCTGATGAAGACCCTCTACGGCGAGCACCGCCCGGACGAGGGCCAGATCCTCGTCGACGGCCGCCAGGTGCACTTCCGCAGCCCGGCCGACGCGATCGCCGCCGGCATCGGCATGGTCCACCAGCACTTCATGCTGGCCGACAACTTCACCGTCCTGGAGAACATCGTCCTGGGCAGCGAGCCCACCCGCGGCGGCCGGCTGGACCGGGCCGAGGCCCGCCGCCGCATCCGGGAGATTTCCGACGCCTACTCCCTGGGGCTGGACCCCGACGCGCTGGTCGAGGACCTGGGCGTCGGCGACCGGCAGCGGGTCGAGATCGCGAAGGTGCTCTACCGCGACGCGCGCACGCTGATCCTCGACGAGCCCACCGCCGTCCTCGTGCCGCAGGAGGTCGACGAGCTGTTCGGCAACCTCGCCGAGCTCAAGCGGGAGGGCCTCACCGTCATCTTCATCTCGCACAAGCTGGACGAGGTCCGCAAGGTCGCCGACTCGATCACCGTGATCCGGCGCGGCACCACCGTCGGCACCGCCGACCCGAGGACGACGACCAGCCGCCAGCTGGCCGAGATGATGGTCGGCACCGAGCTGCCCTCGCCGGAGACCCGCACGTCCACGGTGCGGCCCACGCCCGTGCTGGAGCTGCACGAGGTGACCGTGCCCGGCGTCGGCGGGCGCCCGCTGGTCGACGCGGTCGACCTCACCGTCCGCGAGGGGGAGGTCGTCGGCATCGCCGGCGTCGAGGGCAACGGCCAGGCCGAGCTGGTGGACGCCGTCATGGGGCTGCGCCCGGTGTCGTCCGGCGCCGTGCTCCTGGGCGGGGAGGACATCACCTCCTGGCGGACCCGCGCCCGCCGGGAGGCCGGCCTGGGCTTCATCCCCGAGGACCGGCACCGCCAGGGCATGCTGCTCGACGCGACGCTGTGGGAGAACCGCGTCCTCGGCCACCAGACGCGGCCGCCGGCGGTGAAGGGGCCGTTCATCGACCGCAAGGGCGCCCGCGCCGACACCGAACGGATCATGCGGGAGTACGACGTCCGTGCGCCCGGCCCCGACACCCTCGCCGTCGCGCTGTCCGGCGGCAACCAGCAGAAGCTCATCGTCGGCCGGGAGATGAGCGCGACCCCGCGGCTGCTCCTGGCCGCCCACCCCACCCGCGGCGTCGACGTCGGCGCCCAGGCGGTGATCTGGGAGCTCCTCAAGGAGGCCCGCGCCGGCGGCATGGGCATCCTGCTGGTCTCCGCCGACCTCGACGAGCTGATCGGCCTCTCGGACACCCTGCACGTGATGCTCCGCGGCCGGCTGGTGGCGACCCTCGACCCGTCGCGCGTCACCCCGGAGGAGCTCGGCGGCCACATGACCGGCGCGCGGACGACGGCGGGTGCGGCATGAGCGTGCTGCGCCGCCTGGGGCCGACCGTCCTGGCCCCCGTCCTCGCCGTCCTCGTGGCGGTGGTGATCTCCGCGATCGTCATGGCGGTCCTGCAGGTCGACCCGATCCGGGTGTTCGAGGTCATGGTCGACTTCGGCGACACCCCGTCCCAGCAGGTGACCGCCATCGTGGTGGTCCTCAACCGCGCCGTCCCGCTGTTCCTCGCCGGCCTGGCGGTCGCCATCGCCTTCCGGATGGGGCTGTTCAACATCGGCGTCGAGGGCCAGTACCGGCTGGCGACGATCATGGCCGCCGCCGTCGGCGCCGCCGTGGCGCTGCCCGGCCCGCTGCACGTGCTGCTGATCGTGGTGGTGGCGATGGCGGTCGCCGCCATCTGGGCGGGCATCGTCGCCGTCCTCAAGGTGACCCGCGGCGTCAGCGAGGTCATCAGCTCGATCATGCTCAACTTCATCGCGCTGGGCATCGCGTCGTTCCTGCTCACCGGGCCGTTCCGGGGGAGCCCCGAGGGCGCGTCGATCATCAGCACCGCGGAGATCCCCGAGTCCGGGTGGATGCCGAGCCTCAACGGGCTGTTCGACCTGCTGGGCCTGGCCAACCCGCCGCGGCAGCTCTACGGCTTCCTGGTCGTGGCGCTGCTGGTCGGCATCGGCATCGCGGTGCTGCTGAACCGCACCCGGTTCGGCTTCGACCTGCGGGCCACCGGCCTGTCACCGTCGGCGGCGCGGGCCAGCGGCGTCGACGCCCGCGGCATGGTCATCAAGACCATGCTGCTGTCCGGGGCGGTCGCCGGGCTGATCGGCATGCCCGACCTGCTCGGCAACACCCACAGCTACACCACCGACTTCACCTCCGGGCTGGGTTTCCTCGGCATCGCCGTGGCCCTGCTCGGCCGCAACAACCCCGTCGGCATCGCCCTGGCGGCGCTGCTGTTCGCCTTCCTGGACCGGGCGCTGGTGCCGCTGCAGATCGCGGACTACCCGTCGTCGGTCATCACGATCATCCAGGGCACGATCGTGCTCGCCGTCGTCATCTCCAACGAGGTCGCCCGCCGGATCGCCCTCCGCTCGGCCGAGAGCGGGTCGGCGCAGGCCGGTCCGACGCCGGCAGCGGGGGACGGCGGCGCGGGGACGGCACGCACCGCGGACGGCGCGGACGCGGGCACCGGGGCGGGGGTCAGCCGCGGCGCCGGTGCCGGCCAGCAGACCGACGAGCGGCAGGAGACCCAGGCATGAGCACCGTGGCGACGGCGCGGGACGCCGGGCCCGGCCGGGGCCCGGTCGGCGAGCTGTTCCTCGGCGGCGGGCGGGCCCGCCGGATGACCTGGCTGGCGGTCGGGGCCGTGGTGCTGGTCTCCGCGGTCCGGGTGGTCAGCGGCGAGCAGGCGCTGACCTCCTCCTCGACGATCTCCGCCGCGCTGCTGCTGGCCGTGCCGATCGGGCTGGCCGCCCTCGGTGGCCTGTTCTCGGAGCGGGCCGGCGTGGTGAACATCGGCCTCGACGGGATGATGACGCTCGGGACCTGGGGAGCCGGTTTCGCCGGCTACCAGTGGGGCTGGGCGGCCGCCCTGGCCGGGGGGATCGTCTTCGGCGCCCTCGGCGGGCTGCTGCACGCCGTCGCCACGGTGACCTTCGGGGTCGACCACGTGGTCTCGGGGGTGGCGATCAACATCCTCGCCGCCGGTCTCGTCCGCTTCCTCTCCGAGCTGCTCTACACCGACAACCCGGCCGGTGGTGGGGTCACCCAGTCACCGGCGCTGTCCAGCGACCCGCCCGAGTTCTCGGTGCCGGTGCTCTCCTCGGGCCCGGACCTGCTCGGCGACCTCGAGCGCCAGCAGTGGTTCCTGGTCAGCGACGTCGCCGGCATCCTGCGCGGGCTCACCAGCGGCGTGGGGCTGCTCACCGTCCTCGCGGTGCTGCTCGTGCCCGCGTCCTACCTGCTGCTGTGGCGGACCGCCTTCGGGCTGCGGCTGCGCTCGTGCGGGGAGAACCCGGCGGCCGCGGACTCCCTCGGCGTGCCGGTCTACCGGCTCAAGTACATCGCGGTGGTGATCTCCGGCGCGCTGGCCGGCATGGGCGGGGTGTTCCTCGTCTTCATCGCCGGCATCTACCGCGAGGGGCAGACCAACGGCCGCGGGTTCATCGGCCTGGCCGCGCTGATCTTCGGCAACTGGCGCCCCGGTGGCCTGGCGGCCGGCGCCGGCCTGTTCGGCTTCGCCGACGCGCTGCAGCTGCGCAGCCGGACGGCGGTGGTCGCGCTGTTCCTGCTGCTGGCCGTGCTGCTCGCCGGTGTGGCGGTCTGGCAGGCGGTGCACCGCCGCGCGGTGCGGGCCGTGGTGGCCGGGGTGGTCGCCGCCGGCTCGCTGATCGCCTTCCTCACCATCGACGAGCTCGCGCCCGGCCTGGTGTCGTTCACGCCCCACCTGACCACGCTGCTGGTGCTGTCGCTGGCGTCGCAGCGCCTGCGGATGCCCGCAGCCGACGGTCTGGTCTACCGACGAGGAGAGCACTAGTGACCGACGTCGACTGGGAGGCCCTGCGCGCCGCGGCCCGGGAGGCCATGACGCACGCCTACGCCCCGTACTCGCGGTTCCCGGTGGGCGTCGCGGGGCTGGTGGACGACGGCCGGGTGGTGACCGGCTGCAACGTGGAGAACGCCTCCTACGGCCTGGGCCTGTGCGCCGAGTGCGGCATGGTCAGCGACCTGGCCCGCACCGGCGGCGGCCGGCTGGTCGCGGTCGCCTGCGTCGGCGGGGACGGGCAGCCGCTCATGCCCTGCGGGCGCTGCCGGCAGCTGCTGTGGGAGCACGGCGGCGCGGACATGCTCATCGAGACCGTCTCGCTCGGCATCGTGCCGATGCGCGAGGTGCTGCCGGACGCCTTCGGCCCCGATGACCTGACGGCTGCCGCCACGCGGTCTGCCGAGGGAGCAGTGGCCGCCGCCGAGCGGGGACAGGGCTGATGGACGCGATCGACGTCATCCGGGCCAAGCGGGACGGCGCCCCGCTGACCCCGGAGCAGATCCGCTGGGTGATCCGGTCCTACACCGACGGGACGATCCCCGACGAGCAGGTCAGCGCGCTGCTGATGGCGGTGTTCTTCCGCGGGATGTCGCCCGAGGAGCTCGCGGTGTGGACCCAGGCGATGATCGACTCGGGGGAGCGCAAGGACCTCTCGCCGCTGGGCCGGCCGACCGCCGACAAGCACTCCACCGGCGGGGTCGGCGACAAGACCACGCTGCCGCTCGCGCCGCTGGTCGCCGCGTGCGGGGTGGCGGTGCCGCAGCTGTCCGGCCGCGGGCTGGGGCACACCGGCGGCACCCTGGACAAGCTGGAGTCGATCCCCGGCTGGCGGGCCGACGTGCACGAGGAGGCCTACCTCGCGCAGCTGCGGGAGGTCGGCGCGGTCATCTGCGCGGCCGGTCACGACCTCGCCCCGGCGGACAAGAAGCTCTACGCACTGCGCGACGTCACCGGCACCGTGGAGTCGATCCCGCTGATCGCCAGCTCGATCATGAGCAAGAAGATCGCCGAGGGCGCCGACGCGCTGGTGCTGGACGTCAAGACCGGGTCTGGGGCGTTCATGAAGGACCCCGACGCCTCCCGCGAGCTGGCCCGCACGATGGTGGGCCTGGGGGAGGCGGCGGGGGTCCGCACCGTGGCGCTGGTGACGGCGATGGACCGGCCGCTGGGCCGTGCCGCGGGCAACGCCGTCGAGGTCGCCGAGTCGGTGGAGGTGCTCGCCGGGGGCGGTCCCGCCGACGTCGTCGAGCTGACCCTGGCCCTGGCCCGGGAGATGCTGACCGGCGTCGGGCGCTCCGACGTCGACCCCGCGGACGCGCTGCGTGACGGCCGGGCGATGGACGTGTGGCGGCGGATGATCGCCGCCCAGGGCGGGAACCCCGATGCACCCCTGCCGCAGCCCGCGGAGAAGCACGTGGTCCCCGCGCCGGCGACGGGCACGCTGACCCGCCTGGACGCCTACGCGCTCGGGGTGGCCGCCTGGCGGCTGGGCGCCGGCCGGGCCCGCAAGGAGGACCCGGTGTCCGCCGCCGCCGGGGTCACCTGGACCGCCGGCGTGGGGGAGCGGGTCACCGCGGGCCAGCCGCTGCTGGAGCTGCACACCGACGACCCGGCGCGCATCGAGCGGGCCCTGGCGGCCCTCGACGGGGCGATCGGCGTCGACACCGGCGAGGAGCCGCTCCCGCTGGTCCTCGACCGCATCACCGCCTGAGCGGCGCCGCGCTGCCGCGATCATGGAGTCCGGGAAGCGGCACACCGTCGGATCGCGGCGGGTCGCTCCCGCAACTCCGTGATCGCGGGGGTGGTCGGGGAGACGACCGGCCCCTGCGGGCCGGGTGGGAGACTGTCGCATCGTGACCAGTACGTCCCCGGCCGTCGTGGCCGACAGCCGGCCCCGGCCCGGCGCCCCACTCGACCCGGAGGCGGCGATCTCGGTCCGCGGGCTGGTGAAGCGCTACGGCGGGTACACCGCCGTCGACGGGCTGGACCTCGACATCCGCCGCGGCGAGATCTTCGCCCTGCTGGGGCCCAACGGCGCCGGCAAGACGACGACCGTGGAGATCTGCGAGGGCTTCCGCGGCCGGGACGCCGGTGAGGTGCGCGTCCTCGGGGCCGACCCGGCGCAGGCCACCCGGCAGTGGAAGGCGCAGCTGGGCATCGTGCTGCAGTCCGGCGCGGGCGACAGCCAGCTGACCTGCCGGGAACTGCTGCGCGCGCAGGCCTCGTACTACCCGGACCCGCGCGACCCCGACGAGGTCCTGGACCTGGTCGGGCTCACCGAGAAGGCCGGCGCCCGCGGCCGGTCGCTGTCCGGCGGCCAGCGACGCCGGCTGGACGTCGCCCTCGGCATCGTCGGCCGGCCCACGCTGCTGTTCCTCGACGAGCCGACGACCGGGTTCGACCCGGAGGCCCGGCGGCAGTTCTGGTCGCTGATCCGCTCGCTGCGGGACCTGGGCACCACGATGCTGCTCACCACGCACTACCTGGACGAGGCCGAGGCGCTGGCCGACCGGGTCGGGGTCATCACCCGCGGCCGGCTCGTCGAGGTCGCCGTCCCCTCGGCCCTGGGCGGCCGGGGGCAGGCGCCGGCCGTCGTCACCTGGACCGAGGACGGCGCCCGGCGGACCGAGGCCACCTCGACGCCGACCGCGTTCGTCCAGCAGCTGGCCACGCGCTTCCCGGGCGAGGTGCCCGACCTGGCCGTCGCCCGTCCCACCCTCGAGGACGTGTACCTGCAGATGATCGGGGAGCCCGCATGACCGCCGTCCGCGAGGCCCGGACCCCGGCGCAGACCGCGCTGCCCTCGGTGCTGCGGGTCTGCCGGGCCCGCGCCTCGGTGGAGCTCAAGGAGTTCTTCCGGCAGCGCGAGTCGGTCGTCTTCACGCTGGCGTTCCCGGTGATCCTGCTGGTCGTCTTCGGGGCGGTCCTCGACTACGACATCGGCGCCGGCGTCACGTTCACCCAGTACTTCATGGCCGGGATCGTCGCCGCGGGCATCCTCGGCGCCAGCCTGCAGAACATGGCGATCAGCATCGCCACCGAGCGCTCCGACGGGACCCTCAAGCACCTGTCGGGCACCCCGATGCCCAAGAGCGCCTACTTCGTCGGCAAGGTCGTGCAGGTCCTCGCGGTCACCGTGCTGATCGTGCTGATCCTGCTGGCGGTCGGCCGGCTGGCCTACGGCGTCCCGCTGCCGTCGGGCGGCGACTGGTTCACCTTCCTGTGGGTGGCCGCGCTCGGGTCCTCGGCGTGCACGCTGCTGGGGATCGCCGTCTCCAGCCTGGCCAGGAACGGCCGCTCGGCCTCGGCGATGGTCACCCCGATCGCGCTGGTGCTCCAGTTCATCTCCGGCGTCTTCTTCCAGTTCAGCCAGGTGCCGACGTGGATGCAGACGATCGCCGCGCTGTTCCCGCTCAAGTGGATGGCGCAGGGCCTGCGGTCGGTGTTCCTGCCCGACGTCCTGGCCGCGCAGGAGCCGGCCGGCACCTGGGAGCTGGGCCGGGTCGCGCTGGTCCTGGGCCTGTGGTGCGTCGCCGGCCTGGTCCTGTGCGTGCTCACCTTCCGCTGGCAGGACCGCGGCACCGACTGAGCGGGTGCCACGGCCGTCCCCGGCTCAAGTCCGCGTGCACACCGAACGACAATGTCACCGTGAGTGCACCGCTGACCGCTGACGACCTCCGCCGCGCCCCCAAGGTCCTGCTGCACGACCACCTCGACGGCGGGCTGCGACCGCAGACGGTGCTCGAGCTGGCCGACGCGGTGGGCTACCGCGAGCTGCCCGCGGACGACCCCGAGACGCTGGGCCGCTGGTTCCGGCAGGCGGCCGACTCCGGCTCGCTGGTGCAGTACCTGGAGACGTTCGCGCACACCGTCGGGGTGATGCAGCGCCCCGAGGCCGTGCAGCGGGTCGCCCGCGAGTGCGCCCTCGACCTGGCCGCGGACGGCGTCGTCTACGCCGAGGTCCGCATGGCACCGGAGCTCCTGACCGCGCAGGGCACGCCGATCGAGGAAGCCGTCGAGGCGATCCTCGACGGCTTCGCGAAGGGCAGCGCGGAGGCCACGGCGGCGGGGACGCCGATCACCGTCGGCACGCTGCTGTGCGCCATGCGGCAGAACGACCGGTGGGACGAGGTGGCCGACCTCGTCGTCCGCCACCGGGACGCCGGGGTGGTCGGGTTCGACCTGGCCGGCCCCGAGATCGGTTTCCCGCCGGACCGGCACCCCTCGGCGATCGCCCTGCTGGACCGGGCCGGGGCGCACCGCACCGTGCACGCCGGGGAGGCGGCGGGCATCGACAGCATCGTCGCCGCGCTGGACGGCGCCCGCGCCGAGCGGCTGGGCCACGGCGTGCGGATCGCCGACGAGGTGGCCGCCGACGGGACCCTCGGACCGGTGGCGCAGCGGGTCCGCGACCGCGGCGTGCCGCTGGAGGTGGCGCCGTCGTCCAACGTGCAGACCGGCGCCTACCCCTCGCTCGCCGAGCACCCGGTCGACCGGCTGCACCGGCTGGGCTTCGCGGTCACCGTCAACACCGACAACCGGCTGATGAGCGGGGTGTCGGTGACCAGCGAGCTCACCGACGTCGTCGCCACCTTCGGCTGGGACTGGGACGACGTCCAGACCGTCACCGAGCGGGCGCTGGCCGCCGCGTTCCTCCCCGTGAGCGAGCGGGAGCGGCTGCTGACCGACGTGGTCCGCCCGGGGTTCGCCGCGCTCCGCGGCTGAGCGTGGCCGGGGCCACCCCCCGCTCGGGAATCCCCCTGCGTGCTGCGCTGCTACCTTCTGTGTACCGGCACTCGCCGGTCATCCTCCCGGACGGTCCGTCCGGGCATGAGCGCATCCGTGCAGATCAGCAGCGTCTCCTGACGTCGTGATCGCCAGTGAGGACGCCGGTCTGCCGGTGTCCGCGCACCACCACGGGACGCGCCCGAGTCGTATCGGAGTCCCACACCCGCATGACCACGTTCGACACTGTCGACGTCCAGACCACCCCTGAGACCCCCGAGGTCGTCGCCCCGGAGCCCGAGGCCCCGGCCGGTCCGACCTTCGCCCAGCTGGGCCTGCCCCAGCCGCTGGTGACCGCGCTCGAGCGGCGCGGCATCCGGCACCCCTTCGCCATCCAGGCCTCCGCCCTCCCCGACGCCCTCGCCGGGCGCGACGTGCTGGGCAAGGCCGCCACCGGTTCGGGCAAGACGCTGGCCTTCGGCCTGCCGCTGCTCTCCCGGCTCGGCGAGGACGTCCAGCGGGGCCGCCGTGCCCCGCGCGGGCTCATCCTCGTGCCGACCCGCGAGCTCGCCCAGCAGGTGCACGACAACCTCGCCCCGCTGGGCCAGGCCATCGGCATCCAGCTGGCGACCGTCTACGGCGGCGCCTCGATGTACCGCCAGATCCAGCAGTTGCGCCGTGGCGTCGACGTCGTCATCGCCACGCCGGGCCGGCTGCAGGACCTCATCGGCCAGGGTGAGTGCACCCTCGACGAGGTCGCCGTCACCGTCATCGACGAGGCGGATTTCATGTCCGACCTGGGCTTCCTGCCGGTCGTGCAGGAGCTGCTCGACCAGACCCGCCCCGACGCCCAGCGGCTGCTGTTCTCGGCCACGCTGGACGGCGAGGTCGACACCCTGGTCCGTCGCTACCTGAAGGACCCGGCCCGTCACGAGGTCAAGCGCCCCGGGGACGACGCCCCGCCGGCCGAGCACCTGGCCTACAGCGTCGCGTTCCGGGACAAGGTGCCCGTGACGCAGGAACTGGCCGCCCGCCCGGGCCGCACGATCGTCTTCGCGCGGACCCAGCTCGGCGTCGACCGGCTCACGGAGAACCTCAAGGCCGTCGGGATCAAGGCCGAGGCCATCCACGGCGGGCTGCCGCAGTCGGCCCGCCGCCGGGCGCTGGAGGCGTTCACCGACGCCCGCAGCCCGGTGCTGGTCGCCACGGACGTCGCCGCGCGCGGCATCCACGTGGACGATGTCTCGCTGGTGCTGCACTACGACCCGCCGACCGACCACAAGACCTACCTGCACCGCTCGGGCCGCACCGCCCGCGCCGGTGCCGCCGGTGTGGTCGTCTCGCTGCTGCTGCCCGACCAGGTGGGCCAGGCCAAGCGCCGCTTCCGCCAGGCCAAGGTGGAGCCGGTGGTCAGCCGGGTCCGCCCGGGTGACGCCCCGATCGCCGACCTGGTCGCCAGTGGCGTGCACGTCGAGCCGGTGGAGCGCCCGGTGCGCGAGTCCCGTCGTCCCTCCGGGGGCCACGGCGCCCGGCGTCCGCGCCGCGAGGGGGAGCGTCCGCGCCGCGACGGCGACCGGCCGCGTCGTCCCTACGGCGACCGGCCGCGCCGGGACGGCGAGCGCCCGGCGGGGGAGCGCTCCTTCGGCGAGCGTTCCCGCGGGAACGGTTCCTACGGCGAGCGGTCGGGTTCGGCCGACCGTCGCGGCGGGGAACGGCGGTCCAGCCCGTACCGCGGGCAGGGACGGCGTCCCAGCCACTCGGCGGACTCCTCCGACTGAGCACCTGACGAACGGCAGCAGCCGGTCCCGGTTCCCCGGGGCCGGCCGCTGCCGTCTGTGCCCGGGGGTTGCGGTATCGGAAGCGATACCCCCGTCACGGGCCCGTGGGACGGGGGTGTCGCTTCCGATACCGCTGCGACGGGAGTCCTTCCTCAGTCGCGGAAGACCAGCGCCCCGCTGACCTGGGTGACCACCTCGTCCCAGGGCCCGCGCAGCTGGGCGGCGTCCTCGGCGCGCAGGACCGCCTCGGGCTCCCGCTCGGCGCGGGCGACCGCCCGGCCCAGCGGCTCGGCGGGCCGCAGCAGCTCGTCGACCCGGGTCAGCCCGGCGTACTCCGCGATGTCACGGACCCCCTCGACCGGCTGGGCGAGGGCGCGGTGGTCGGCGAGCCCCGCCGCGCCGTCGGCGACCTCGCGGAGGACGTCGGTGAGCTCGGTGAGGTCGTAGCGGTCCTGCTCCGCCGGCAGCGGCGGGGTGTCGGTGTCGGCGACCTCCGGCCAGGACGCGATCTCGGCGAGGTCGTGGTCCTCGTTGCCGGCGCAGAACCGGGTGAGCTCGGCGGGGGTGGCGAAGAGGTAGACCTGGCCGTCGCGGCCGAGGAACCGGGCGCGGTCGTCGACGTAGCAGCGCAGCGTCACGCCCGCACCGTCGGGGACGACGACCTCCACCGGCAGGATCCCCACGGCCTCCCAGAACTCGGCCGCCTTGGCCACCTCCGACGGGGACGCGGTGATCCGGCCGGGGCGCGCGATGGCGCTCACCGGCGCCGCGGCCGGGGCGGTGGGTGCCGCCACCTCGGCCTCCGCCTCCTCCTCGGCGTCCTCCTCGGCCTCGGCCGCGGAGGGGTAGTCGTCGAGGGCGACCGTCCCGCCGCCGGTCCAGTCGAGGTGCGCGTCGAGCTCCTCGAGGACGTCCTCCCACAGGTCGTCGAGGGCGTTCCCGACGCCCACCCACGCGTCCTCCCCGGAGCGGCCGAGGAAGGCGTCCACGCCCAGGCCCAGGGAGCCGACCTCGGGCCGGGCGACCAGCTCGGCGAGCGCGCCGAACTCCCCGCCGCGCTCCACGTCGGCACCCGGCCGGCGGTCGAGCTCGACGTCGGCGTCGACGTCGCGCTCGTCGTCCTCGTCGGTGAGCTCGTCGTCCTCCTCGCCGTCGTCCTCGTCGACGTCCAGGCACTCGGCCAGCCGACTGACGATGTCGATGGTGGCCGCGAGCTCCTCCACCGCCCAGCGGTCGGGGTTCTCCGCGGCGACGTCGTAGACGCCGTCGAGGTCGTAGCGGTGGTCGTCGTCCGGGGTCAGGTCGGCGGCCCCGAGGCCGACCACGACCGGCCAGACCGGGTGGTCGGCGAGGTCGTGGTCGGTGCGGCTGCGGCAGAAGGCCGCCAGCGCCGCCGGGGTGGGGAAGAGGTGGACGGTGGCCCGGTCACCCTCGGACGTGCCGAGGAAGGCCTGCCACTCCTCGCCGTCCTCCTCCCACGGCGGGGCCCACAGGGTGTAGCCGGTGCGGTCGTCGAGGGTGAGGGCGATGGGGACGATGCTCGGCCTTGCCACGGGGGACATCCTGCCCGGTCCCCCTGGATGCGCACCTCCGGGTCCGGACCGTCCCGGGTCCCGCCCTGAGTGGGCGAAGGGGTGGGGAGGGCGGGGTCCTCCCTCACACGCCCATGGGGTGCCAGACGGTCTTGGTCTCCAGGAACCGGGTCAGCCGGGTGAGCCCCGGGTCGGCCGTCCAGTCCGGCTCCTCGGCCGGCGGGCGCAGCACCCGCTTGATGCTGCCGGCGGCCAGCCGCTCGAGCTCCATCGCCCGGTCGGCCGGGGCGCCGGTGAGGTCGACGGCGTCGACGTCGTCGTGCTCGGCTAGCCACGGGCCCAGCTCCCCGGCGTCGCCGGTCAGCAGGTTCACCACGCCCCCCGGGACGTCGCTGGTGGCCAGCACCTCGGCGAGGGTGACCGCCGGCAGCGGCCGCTCCCTCGACGTCACGACGACCGCGGTGTTGCCGCCGGCGAGCACCGGCGCCAGGACGCTGACCAGCCCCAGCAGCGAGGAGCGCTGCGGCGCGAGGACGGCGACCACCCCGGTGGGCTCGGGCAGGGAGAAGTCGAAGTACGGGCCGGCGACCGGGTTGGCCCCGCCCAGGACGGCGCCGAGCTTGTCGGTCCAGCCCGCGTACCAGACCCAGCGGTCGATGGCGGCGTCCACCGCGGCGCGGGCCCGGGAGGTCGACAGGCCCTCGCCCGCGGCGACCTCCTCGCAGAACTGGACGTGCCGGCCCTCCATCACCTCGGCCACCCGGTAGAGCACCTGGCCGCGGTTGTACGCGGTGGCGCCCGACCACTTCGCGAAGGCGGCGCGGGCGGCGACGACGGCGTCCCGGGCGTCCTTGCGCGACGCCAGGGCGGCGTTGGCGAGGAAGTGGCCCTTGGCGTCGGTGACCTCGTAGGTGCGCCCCGACTCCGAGCGGGGGAAGGCGCCGTTGACGTAGAGCTTGTAGGTCTTGCGGACGGCGAGTCGCTCGTTGCCGATCACTGGTCAGCACCCCTCAGGTACGCAGCCAGCCCGTGCCGGCCGCCCTCGCGGCCGTAGCCGGACTGCTTGTAGCCGCCGAAGGGCGACGTCGGGTCGAACTTGTTGAACGTGTTGGCCCACACCACGCCGGCGCGCAGCTGGTCGGCGATCTTGAGGATCCGCGAGCCCTTCTCGCTCCAGATGCCGGCCGACAGCCCGTAGGTCGTGTTGTTGGCCTTGGCGACCGCTTCGTCCGGCGTCCGGAAGGTGAGGACGCTGAGCACCGGCCCGAAGATCTCGTCGCGGGCGATGCGGTGGGCGGGGGAGACGTCGGTGAACACCGTCGGCGGGAACCAGAAGCCGCGGTCGGGCAGCTCGCAGGCCGGCTGCCACCGGGAGGCGCCCTCGGCCTCGCCGATGTCGGACAGCTCGCGGATCCTCGCCAGCTGCTCAGCGGAGTTGATCGCGCCGATGTCGGTGTTCTTGTCCAGCGGGTCGCCGACGCGCAGGGTGCCGATCCGACGCTGCAGGCTCGCGACGACCTCGTCGTGGACGTTCTCCTGCACCAGCAGCCGGCTGCCCGCGCAGCACACGTGTCCCTGGTTGGAGAAGATGCCCTGCACGATGCCCTCGACCGCCTGGTCGACGGGGGCGTCGTCGAAGACGATGTTGGCCGCCTTGCCGCCGAGCTCCAGCGTCAGCGACTTGCGGGTGCCGGCGACGGCCCGGGCGATGGAGCGGCCCACCTCGGTCGAGCCGGTGAACGCCACCTTGTCGACGTCGCCGTGCTCGACCACGGCCCGGCCGGTGTCGCCGGCGCCGGTCACGATGTTGACCACGCCGGGCGGCAGGTCGGCCTGGCGGCAGACCTCGGCGAACAGCAGCGCGGTCAGCGGGGTGGTCTCGGCCGGCTTGAGGACGACGGTGTTGCCGGTGGCCAGTGCCGGGGCGACCTTCCACGCCAGCATCAACAGCGGGAAGTTCCACGGGATGACCTGCCCGGCGACACCGAGCGGGCGCGGGCCGGGGCCCAGGCCCGCCCAGTCGAGCTTGTCGGCCCAGCCCGCGTGGTAGAAGAAGTGCGCCGCGGCCAGGGGGACGTCGACGTCGCGGGACTCCCGGATCGGCTTGCCGTTGTCCAGCGACTCCAGGACGGCGAACTCCCGCGCCCGCTCCTGCAGCAGCCGGGCGATCCGGAACAGGTACTTGCCCCGGTCGGCCGGGCGCATCGGCCCCCACGTGCGGGTGAACGCCCGTCGGGCGGCGCGGACGGCGCGGTCGACGTCGGCCTCGGTGCCGGCGGCGACCTCGGAGAGGACCTCCTCGGTGGCCGGGTTGACCGTCTTGAACGACTCGCCGCTGCCGTCGACGAACTCGCCGTCGACGAACAGGCCGTAGGACGGCGCGATGTCGACGATCGACCGGGACTCGGGCGCGGGGGCGTACTGGAACGGGTTCTCGGTCATCGCCTCAGTCGATCGTCACGTGGTCGGGGCCGGAGTAGTGGCCGGTGCGCAGCTTCTGCCGCTGCAGGAGCAGGTCGTTGAGCAGGCTGGAGGCACCGAAGCGGAACCAGTCGGGGGAGAGCCAGTCGGGCCCGGCGACCTCGTTGACGAGGACCAGGTGCTTGACGGCGTCCTTCGTCGTCCGGATGCCTCCGGCGGGCTTGACCCCGACCTGCCGGCCGGTGGCGGCGCGGAAGTCGCGGACCGCCTCCATCATCACCAGGCAGACCGGCAGCGTCGCCGCGGGCGAGATCTTGCCGGTGGAGGTCTTGATGAAGTCGCCCCCGGCGAGCATCGCCAGCCAGGAGGCGCGGCGGACGTTGTCCAGGGTGACCAGCTCACCGGTCTCGAGGATGACCTTGAGGTGGGCGTCGCCGCAGGCCTCCTTGACCGCGACGACCTCGTCGAAGACGTCGAGGTACCGGCCGGCGAGGAAGGCGCCGCGGTCGATGACCATGTCGATCTCGTCGGCGCCGTTGGCCACGGCGTCCCGCACGTCGGCGAGCTTCACCGCGCGGCTGGCCCGGCCGCTCGGGAAGGCGGTGGCGACGGCGGCGGTGTGGATGCCCGTGCCGGCGAGGGCGTCGCGCGCGATGCCGGCCAGGTCGCCGTAGACGCAGACGGCGGCGACCCGCGGGCAGGATGGGTCGGTGGGGTCGGGCTGCCGGGCCTTGGCCGCCAGCGAGCGGACCTTGCCTGGGGTGTCGGCGCCCTCGAGCGTGGTCAGGTCGACCATGGAGATGGCCGTGTCGATCGCCCACGCCTTGGCGGTGGTCTTGATCGACCGGGTGCCGAGCACGCCGACGCGGGCCTCGGCGCCCACCTGGTCGACTCCCGGCAGGCCGTGGAGGAACGCCCGGAAGGCGGCGTCCGAGCGGGTCACGTCGCCGAACGGCGCCAGGGGCTCACGCCGTGGCGGGGTCTCCGCCGTCAGGGCGTCGGGGTCGAGCACGTGGGTCATGGCGGCATTCTCCCCCGAGGGCGGTTTCCCCCGGCCGATACGGTGGCGCCCGTGCAGCTCACCGTCGTGGACCACCCGCTCGCCCGTGCCCGACTGACCCGCATGCGGGACGAGCGGACCGACAACGCGGCCTTCCGGGCGGCGCTGCGCGAGCTCACCCAGATGCTGGTCTACGAGGCCACCCGCGACCTCGCCATCGCCGAGGAGCCGATCAGCACGCCGGTCACCGGCACCACCGGCTACCGGCTGGCCTCGCCGCCGCTGATCGTGCCCGTGCTGCGGGCCGGTCTGGGCATGGCCGACACCGCGCACGGGATGCTGCCGGAGTCGCAGATGGGCTTCGTCGGCCTCGCCCGCAACGAGGTGACCTTCCAGCCGGAGGCCTACATGGCGTCCCTGCCGGCGTCCCTGGTCGACCGCGAGGTCTTCGTGCTGGACCCGATGCTGGCCACCGGCGGCTCGCTGGTGCACTGCTGCGGCCTGCTGACCGAGCGCGGCGCCACGTCCATCACCGTGCTGTGCGCGCTGGCCGCGCCGGAGGGCATCGCCCGCCTGGAGGCCAGCGGCCTGCCGCTGCGGGTGTTCACCGCCTCGGTCGACGAGGGGCTCAACGACAAGGCCTACATCGTCCCGGGCCTCGGCGACGCCGGGGACCGCCAGTTCGGGGCGGTGTGACCATGCGCTTCGGGGTGCTCGGCACCGGGCACTGGGCGCAGACCGTCCACGCGGCCGCGCTCGCCGAGCACCCGACGGCGTCCCTGGCCGGCGTGTGGGGCCGCGACCTGGCCAAGGCCAAGGCGGTGGGCGCGGAGTTCGACGTCCCGGGCTTCGCCGACCTGGACGCGCTGCTGGCCGAGGTCGACGCCGTCGCCGTCGCCGTCCCCCCGTCGGTGCAGGTCGGGCTCGTGGAGCGGGCCGCGGCCGCCGGCAAGCACGTGCTGCTGGAGAAGCCGATCGGGCTGTCGCTCGCGGAGGCCGACCGGGTGGTCGCGGCGGTGCGCGACGCCGGCGTCGCCTCGGTCGTCTTCTTCACCTTCCGCTTCCAGTCGGGGACGTCGACCTGGCTGGCGCAGGCCGGCCGCACGATGCTGGCCGGTGGTGCCGGGACCTGGCTGAGCGCGCTCGCCGGCAGCCCGTTCGACTCGGCCTGGCGCCGGCAACACGGGGCGCTGTGGGACATCGGCCCGCACGCGCTGTCGCTGCTGCTCCCGGCGCTCGGGCCGGTCACCTCGGTGCAGGCCGGGGGCGGTGCGGGGGACACCGTCCACCTGGTGCTGCAGCACTCCGCCGGGGTGGCGTCGACCGTGACCCTGTCGCACACCGTCGCGCCGATGTCGACCGGGGTCGAGTTCTACGTGCACGGGGACGCCGGCCGGGTGGTCCTGCTCCCCGACACCGAGCACCCGGTCGAGGCGCTGTCGGTGGCGGTGGACGAGCTGGGTCAGGCGGCGATGACCGGGGGGACCCACCCCTGCGACGTCGGCTTCGGTCGTGAGGTGGTCGCGGTGCTGGCGACGGCGGAGCGGGCGCTGGCGTCGGGGTGCCGGGAGCCGGTCTCGGACTGAGGTCCTGCGGCGGCGCGGACTGGCTCCTGTTCGGGCGAGCGGCTGGGTCGACTCCTGCGGCTGTCTCCCTGGACCTGCGGTGGTGCACCACCGCAGGAGTGCGGGCACGACCGCGAGAGCGGTCAGTCGTAGGGGTTGGTGAGGACCGGGCGCGCCTCCAGGACGGCGAACGTCACGGGCGGTCCGTCGGTGGTGGTCGTGCCGGGGACGTCGGCGCTGGCCCCGCCGTCCACGCTGAAGGTGCCGCTCCAGGTGGTGGTCAGCGAGGCGGTGTAGGTGCCGCTGCGGTACTCGTGGCGCACCGAGTGGTCCGGGTACGGGGCACCGGGGTCGGTGCTGGTGAGGTCGGTGCCGTCACCGGTGTGCCAGGTGAACCCGGTCGCGGTGGCGACGATGTCGACGGTGAAGCCGCGGATGTCCACGGTGAACGTCTGCGTGGTGGGGCCGTCGGTGTGGAAGACGACCGGCAGGCCGGTGAGTGCGTTGCCCGGCGGCTGCTGCTCGGTGGCCAGCTCCGGGAGCGGCAGGGTCTGGAAGTAGCGGAACACCTCACCGGGGGACGGCGGCGGGTTCAGCGCCGTGATGTCCACGCAGGCCTGCGCGAAGCCGAGCCACTGTCCGACCGCCGTTCCGGGCGCCGCACCAGATGTGTCGAAGCCGTCGACAGTCGTTCCGTCCTCTTGAACTAGACGCTGGCGCTCAATGACAAGCGTCTGAACGACTCGATCAGGAGGTGCTGGACAGAGGGCGTCGTCTTCCGCACGACAGACGCCTCCCGCTGTTGTGTCGACCGCGCAAGGTGGACTCAGCCGGTACAGGTAGGGCTGTGGGGTGGTGGCATGGACGCTGGCCACCCACTGACCGCCGGGGGTCTGTTCGATATAGGCGGCGGTAAGCGCACCCAGAGTATGGCTCACTTCCGGACTTTCGCATGTCACTCGGCAGTGATGCTCGTCCGCGTGAGCTTCCACAGGTGCGGCCATGGAGGCTGTGAAACCCCCCGCAAACAAGAGCAGCACCACCGCGAGGCGAGATCTCATGTAAACGCCAGGTATGTGGCCACCCATGACTGGCGTTGTTGATCCCAGCGAAGCGCCGCACTTGCTAACAGATCGGTCTTCCTGTCGAAGGTCAAGTCAGGAACGGGTTGGCCTGAGTTGTTTACGATGACGAGCCGCTCCTGATCCACGCGAAAGGTCAACTCGGCGGTGTCTTCACTAAGCAGTGGGTCGCCGACGCGAGTTATGAACACCTGTCCGCCCTCGTAGCGGTAACCAGCAGATGCATCTGCCTCGTAATCAGCAGCGATGCGGTCGCAGTCCTCGCAGCCGTCGCTGAACTCACGCAGGGGTGCGGCGTCCATGACGGTCGACGTCCGGTTGATGAGGTCGATGTAATAGCGGACGAAGGCCTCGGCGCCGGCGGCGTCCTGGGTGCGTGCCTCGTCGGGCATCGGCAGGTCCTCGGGACCGAGGGGTGGGAGCTCCTCCTCCGTCGCGACCGGGGCGTCCGCGCTCGGGAGGGTGTCCGCGGCCTCCTGCTCCGCCGAGCACCCGCCCAGCACCGCCGCGCCCACCCCGAGGCCCGCCACCAGGCGCAGGCTCCAGCCCCGTGTCACGTCCACCCCCGAGTCGATCCGGTCGCGGGGAGACTACGGAGGGTCGGCCGCCCGGGCAGCCGACCCTGTGGACAACCACCCGATCGCATGGTCGGGGCTGCCCGCGCGTTCCCTGGGGCGGCGGACCACGCGGAACACCGGTGACGTGCACGCCAGGGGGAGTGGGCCGTGTCACCATCTGCCCCATGACCTCCACCCGGGCCGGCAGCCTGCGCGCGGCCGCCGCCGTCGCCACCACCCTCCTCCTGGTGTCGGGTTGCTCCGGCGACGACGGCGGGGCGGAGACCGGTGGCGGGTCGGGGGGTGGGGCCGAGACCCAGAGGATCGCCCTGGGCACCATCCCGATCATCGACCTCGCCCCCGTCTACCTCGGTCAGGAGCAGGGCTTCTTCGAGGAGCAGGGCATCGAGCTGGACCTCAGTGCCGGGCAGGGCGGCGCCGCGATCGTGCCGGGCGTGGCCAGCGGCAGCATCGACATCGGGTTCGGCAACAACTTCTCGCTCGTCGTCGCCGCCTCCAGCGGCCTGCCCCTGAAGGTCATCACCAGCGGGGTGGACAGCACCCAGGACCCCGAGCGCGACCAGTTCACGATCGTCACCGCGGACCCGGCGATCACCCGCCCCGCCGACCTCGCGGGCAAGCGGGTCGCCACCAACACCATCAACGCCATCGGGGACAGCGTGGTCAGTGCCTCCGTGCGCGCCGACGGGGGCGACCCGTCGACCATCCAGTTCGTCGAGCTGCCCTTCCCGAACATGGCCGCGGCGCTGCAGGCCGGGGACGTCGACGCGGCGTGGCTGGTCGAGCCGTTCGTCACGCTCGCCGAACAGCAGGGGATCCGCGTCCTCACCACCCCGCTGAACGACTTCACCGACGTCCAGATCGAGGTGTCGACGTACTTCACGAGCGCCCAGTTCGCGGCCGAGAACGCCGAGGTGGTGGAGCGCTTCGCCACCGCGATGAACGAGTCGCTGACCTACGCCCAGGAGAACCCCGACGCCGTCCGGGCGATCCTGCCGACGTTCCTGGACATCTCCCCGGAGCTGGCCGCGCAGGTCCGGCTCCCGGAGTGGAACACCGAGGTCAGCGAGGAGACGTTCGAGGTGTTCACCGACCTGGCCGAGACCCAGGGCCTGCTCGACGGGGAGGTCGACATCGACTCGCTGCTGGAGCTGGCGCGCTGAACCGGGGGAGCCCCTCCGGCACCCGGTCTCAGGCGCCCAGCCGGTCGGCCAGCTCCCCGAACGAGGACACCGACAGGTCGGCGTCCGGGTCGGAGGCCGGCGGCACCCGCCGCCCGCCGAACTCGTCGGGGCGGTGCACGTACGCCGTCCGCAGCCCGCGGTCCCGGGCCGCGGCGAGGTCGTCGACGTGCGCAGCGACCATCAGCACCTGGGACGGCGCCAGCGCCAGCAGCGCGGGCGCGGAGTCGTAGACCTCCGGGTCGGGCTTGTAGTGCCGCACGACCTCCGCGCCGAGGACGAGGTCCCAGGGCAGGCCCGCGCGGCGCGCCATGTCCACGATCAGCGCCACGTTGCCGTTGGACAGCGGCGCGAGCACGTGCGAGCGCCGCAACCGGGTCAGCCCCGGGACGACGTCCGGCCAGGGGTCCAGCCGGTGCCAGGCGAGCACCAGCTCGTCGCGCACGTCGGCCGGCACGTCGGGACGGCTCGCCGCGGCCAGCACCTCGTCCAGCGAGGACCGGTGCAGGGCGTCCAGCGGCGTCCACGGCAGCTCGCCGGAGCGCACCCGGTCCATCGACGGCACGTACCGCCCCCGCCAGTCGTCCGCGAACGCCTCGGCGTCGACCGACGGGCCGAGCAGCCGCCGCACCTCGCGGGCGACGCCGCCGCGCCAGTCCACGACGGTGCCGAAGACGTCGAAGACCAGCGCGCGGACGTCCACCGACCTACACCCCCAGGACGGCGGCCATCTCCGCCCGCAGCCGGTCGAGTTCCTCGGCTCCCTGGCGCCGCGCATCGGTCACGGCGGCCGGCGAGGGCACCGGGACCACCGTCTCCAGGTAGGCCTTGAGCTTGGGCTCGGTGCCGCTGGGCCGGACGATGACCCGCACCCCGTCGCCGAGCAGCCGGACGGCGTCCACCGCGGGCGTCCGGTCGCGCAGGTCGTCGGCGGCCACCTCGCGACCGAGCAGGCGGGACGGCGGCGAGGCCCGCAGGCCGGCCATCATGTCCGCGATCCGCGAGAGGTCCTCGACCCGCACCGACAGCTGCCCGGTCACGTAGAGCCCGTGCTCGACGGCCAGCTCGTCGAGCCGGTCGATCAGGCTGCGGCCGGACGCCCTCAGCTCCGCCGTCATCAGCGCGACGGCGAGCGCGGCGGAGATGCCGTCCTTGTCCCGCACCACCGCCGGCGCCACGGAGTAGCCCAGGGCCTCCTCGTAGCCGTAGACCAGCGGCGCCGTGTCGGACCCGGCCCGCATGATCCACTTGAACCCGGTGGGGGTCTCCTCGGTCGGCACGCCGTGCGCGGCGGCGACCACCCGCATCAGGGACCCGCTGACCAGCGACGACGCGTACGTGCCCCGGACACCGCGGCGCAGCAGCCAGTCCGCCAGCAGGGCACCGACCTCGTCCCCGGTCAGCTGCCGGCCGTCGCAGACCACCGAGCAGCGGTCGGCGTCGGGGTCCTCGGCGATCGCCACGTCGGCGCCGATCCCGGACGCCAGCGCGGCGAGCAGGTCGACGGCGCCGGGCTCCTCGGGGTTGGGGAAGGCGACCGTCGGGAAGGCCGGGTCGGGCGCGTCCTGCTCGGCGACGCTCACCGGCGGCGCGAAGCCGGCGGCGGCGAAGACCGCCCGGGTGGTGTCCGCGCCGACCCCGTGCATGGCGGTGTAGGCGACGGTCAGCCCCTGCCGCACGATGGCCGGCACCGTCGAGGGCTCCAGCGCCCGGACGACGGCGGCGACGTAGTCGTCCCGGACGTCGTCCCCGAGGGTGACCCAGTCGTCGGACAGCGGGACCTCGCGGGCCGGGCCGACCGACGCGATCGCCGCCTCGATCCGCTGGTCAGCCGGGGGCACCAGCTGGCGGCCGTCACCGAGGTAGACCTTGTAGCCGTTGTCGTCGGGCGGGTTGTGGCTGGCGGTGACCATCACCCCGGCCACGCAGCCCAGGTGCCGGACGGCGAAGGCCAGCACCGGCGTGGGCAGCGGGCGCGGCAGCACCTGGACGGCGAACCCGGCGCCGGCCAGCACCGCGGCCGAGACGTGCGCGAACTCGTCGGAGCGTCGGCGGGCGTCGAAGCCGATGACCACCCCGCCCCCGGCGTGCCCCTCGTCGGACAGGTACCGCGCCAGCCCGGCCGCGGCGCGGGTGACGACGGCGGCGTTCATCCCGGCCGGCCCCGCCCGCAGCGGCCCGCGCAGGCCGGCGGTGCCGAAGGTCAGCGGACCAGCGAACCGGCGCTCGAGCTCGGACCGGTTCTCGGCCTCGATGAGCGCCTCGATCTCGGCGCGGTCGCCCTCGTGCGGGTCGGCGTCGGCCCACTCGCGGGCGACCTCCAGCACCGTCACCGGTCGGCTCCGCTGCCCGGTGCGATGTCGCCGCGAGGAGCGGGCGGGTCGAAGTGCTCGGCGTCGAAGCCCGCCGTCGTGTACTCGCCGCCGACGCGGGCGTGCACCGGGTCGGCGAGGTCGGGCTCGCCGTGCACCTCGAGCAGCGCCTCGGCGAAGACCTCGGCGTCGTCCTGCGGGTCGTAGCCGAGGGCCCGGGCGGCGGTGAGGTCCCACCAGTTGCGGGTGTTGGCCGAGACGCCCCAGACGACGGCGAACCCGGGCGAGGGCGCCCGCAGCGCGGCGTCGACGAGGCCGACCTGGTCGCCGGGGGACAGCCACGTCGACAGCTGGCGCACCGTCGTCGGCTCGGGGAAGGCGCTGCCGATGCGCAGGCAGACGACGTCCAGGCCGTACCGGTCGACGTAGAGCGAGCCGAGCGCCTCCATCGCGACCTTGGAGACGCCGTAGTAGGTGTCCGGCCGCGGCGGGGCATCGGCCTCCCGCAGGAGACCGGACCCCGGGCGGGGCGTGAACCCCGTGGCGTGGTTGCTGCTGGCCAGCACCACCCGCGGGACGTCGGCCAGCCGCGCGGCCTCCAGGACGCAGTACGTCCCCTCGATGTTGGCGTGCGCGATCGCCGGCCAGGTGGACTCGCCGGAGATGCCGGCCAGGTGCACGACCGCGCTCGCCCCCTGCGCGGCGTCCAGGACCGCGGCCGGGTCGGTGACGTCGGCGACCACCTGCTCCTCGCCGGGGCGGGTGTCCGGGATGGGGACGACGTCCAGCGAGCGCACCGCCCAGCCGCGCTCGGGCAGCCCGCCGCGCAGCACGGTGCCGATCCGCCCGGCCGCCCCGGTGACGAGGACCGGCCCGCTCATGGAAGCCGCCCCACGAACTCGACGAGGAACTCGCCGAGCCGGCCCGCGGCGGCCTTGCCCGCGGCGAGGACCTCCTCGTGGTCGAGCTTCTCGCCGGTGATCCCGGCGGCGGCGTTGGTGACCATGGACAGGCCCATGACCTCCAGGCCCGCGGCGCGCGCGGCGATCGCCTCCAGCGCCGTCGACATGCCCACCAGGTCCGCGCCGAGCGTGCGCAGCATCCGGATCTCGGCCGGCGTCTCGTAGTGCGGCCCGGGCAGCGCCGCGTAGACGCCCTCGGTGAGCGTCGGGTCGAGCTCCCGGGCCAGCGACCGCAGCCGCGCCGAGTACAGGTCGGTGAGGTCGACGAAGGTGGCGCCGACCAGGGGGGAGCGGGCGGTCAGGTTGAGGTGGTCGCTGATCAGCACCGCCTGGCCGACCCGGTGGTCGGGGGCCAGCCCGCCGGCGGCGTTGGTGAGGACGACGGTGCGCACTCCCGCCGCAGCCGCCGTCCGGACGCCGTGGACCACCGGCTCGACGCCGCGGCCCTCGTAGAGGTGGGTGCGCCCGAGGAAGAGCAGCACCCGGCGCTCGCCGACCCATACCGAGCGGACCTCCCCGCCGTGGCCGACCGCGGTCGGGGCGGCGAAGCCGGGCAGGTCACCGATCGCGACGCTCGCCGCGGCGGTCCCGAAGGCGTCGGCGGCCGGGGCCCAGCCCGACCCCATGACGATGGCGACGTCGTGGCCGTCGCCGAGCGCGGCGACGAGGTCGTCGGCCGCCCGGGCGGCGAGGGTTGCGGGGTCGTTGACCGGAGGTGCACTCACGCACGGACGCTAACGCAGGCCCGCCTGCAGGGCTCCCTGCGTGGTCCCGCCGCGCTCGCACCGGGAGCCGGGGGGCGTGATCGTCCCTAGACTCCGCAGCGTGCAGATTCCCTTCCGCTCCTCCGAGCGCGCCAGCCTGGGAGTCGAGTGGGAGCTGCAGCTCGTCGACCTGCAGACCCGGCAGCTGACCGCCGGCGCGGTGGAGATCCTCCAGGAGATCAGGCCCGAGGGGGCCGAGGAGCACCCCAAGGCCAAGCACGAGCTGCTCCAGTCGACCATCGAGATCATCACCGGCATCTGCACCACCGTCGCCGAGGCGAAGGCCGACCTGGCCGGCACCCTCGCCGAGGTCCGGGCCGCCGCCGAGCGCCGCGGGCTCGGCCTGATGTGCGCGGGCACCCACCCCATCACCGACTGGCAGACCCAGCAGATCTCGCCGAAGGAGCGCTACCTCCAGCTGGTCGAGAAGATGCAGTGGCTGGCCCGCCGGTTGCAGATCTTCGGGGTGCACGTGCACGTCGGCGTCCGGGCGCCGGAGAAGGCGATCCCGATCGTCAACGCGCTCACCCAGTACGTGCCGCACTTCCTCGCGCTGTCGGCGTCCTCCCCGTACTGGGTCGGCGCCGACACCGGCCTGGCCAGCGCCCGCTCCAAGGTCTTCGAGGGGATGCCGACCGCGGGGCTGCCCTACCAGCTGTCGGGCTGGGACCGCTTCGAGCAGTACATGGAGACGCTGATCTCCACCCACGCCATCGAGAGCGTGCGCGAGGTGTGGTGGGACATCCGTCCCCACCCCGACTTCGGCACCGTGGAGCTGCGCATCTGCGACGGCCTGCCCACCCTCGAGGAGATCGGCGCGGTGGCCGCGTTGTCGCAGTGCCTGGTCGAGCAGTTCGACCGGGAGCTCGACCGCGGTTACACCCTGCCCGTGCCGGCCAGCTGGGTGCTGCGGGAGAACAAGTGGCGGGCGGCCCGCTACGGGCTCGACGCCGACATCGTCGTCGACGAGAAGGGCACCGTGCGGCCGGTGCGCCAGGCGATCACCGACCTGGTCGAGGACCTCACACCGACCGCCCGCCGGCTCGGCTGCGAGGCGGAGCTCGCCGACGTGGAACGCGTCCTCGCCGTCGGCGCCTCCTACCAGCGGCAGCGGGCGGTGGCCGCCGCCCACGACGGCGACCTGTGTGCCGTCGTCGACAGCCTGCTCGCCGAGCTGCGGGACGGCCTGCCCGCCCCGGACCCGGCCGGCGCCGCCGGAGGCCGCCCGGCATGACGCAGTTCCCGGAGAAGCTGGGAACGGCGGTCGACGAGTGGGCCGCCGAGCGGAACCAGCAGCTCGTCGCGGTCCGCCGGCACCTGCACGCCCACCCCGAGCTGGCCTTCGCCGAGTTCGAGACGACGTCCTTCATCGAGCAGCGGCTGCGCGACGGCGGCCTGCAGCCCCGGCGGCTGCCCACCGGCACCGGGCTGGTCGTGGAGATCGGCTCGGGCGACCCGATCGTGGTGCTGCGGGCCGACATCGACGCGCTGCCGCTGCCCGACCTCAAGGACGTGCCGTACGCCTCCACCCGCGAGTCCACGTGCCACGCCTGCGGGCACGACGTCCACACCACCGTCGTCCTCGGCGTGGCCCTGGCGCTGGCGACCCTCGACAGCCTGCCCGGCACGGTCCGCTGCGTCTTCCAGCCGGCCGAGGAGACCGTGCCCGGTGGCGCCACCGAGGTGGTCGCCGCCGGCGTGCTCGACGGCGCCTCCCGGGCCTTCGCGCTGCACTGCGACCCGTCGATCCCGGCCGGCACGGTGGGCCTGCGGACCGGGTCGATCACCGCGGCCTGCGACCGCATGGACGTCACGCTGACCGGGCCCGGGGGGCACACCGCCCGCCCGCAGCTGACCGTCGACCTGGTCGACGCCCTGGGCCGGCTGATCACCGACCTGCCCTCGCTGCTGTCCCGGCAGGTCGACCCGCGGGCCGGGATGTCCCTGGTGTGGGGTGCGGTCAACGCGGGTGTCGCGGCCAACGCCATCCCGCAGCGCGGGCACCTGCGTGGCACGGTGCGGGTGCTGGACCGGGACGCCTGGCAGGAGGCCGAGGGCCTGCTGCGCTCGCTGGTCGAGCGGGTGGCCGCGACCACCGGGGCCGAGGTCGAGGTCGACTACATCCGCGGGGTGCCGCCGGTGGTCAACGACCCGCGGGCGGTCGCGCTGCTGCGGTCGGCGGCCCTGGAGACGGTCGGCAGCGAGGGGCTGCGGATGTCCCCGCAGAGCATGGGCGGGGAGGACTTCGGCTGGTTCGCCGACGTCCTGCCCATCGCCCTGGCCCGGCTGGGCACGCACGGGGGCGGCGCCCCGCTGGACCTGCACCGGGGCACCTTCGACGTCGACGAGCGGGCGATCGGGGTGGGTGTGCGGCTGCTGGCCCGCACCGCCCTGCACGCGCTGTCCGCCGACGCCGGGGCCCGGCCGTCCGGCCCGTCGCCACGACCCGGACGCGCGGAGCAGGGCGGGCGTCGGTAGACACTGACGCCGGTGGACCCGAGGAGGGGGACCCGATCGTGAGCAGAGCCGTTCCACGGACGAGTCCGACGAGCGCCCGCGAGGAGGACTCGTGACCGACGACCAGCAGCCGGCCCACCCCGACGCCGAGGTGCCCGCCGAGCACGCCGTCCCCGAGGACCTGCGGCTGGCCGGCGAGTTCCCCGCCGTGACCCGCGACCAGTGGCGCGACCTCGTCGCCGGTGTGCTGCGCAAAGCCGGGCGCGAGGAGCTCCCCGACCCGGTCGAGGACGCCCTGCGCCGCCCGGTCGCCACCGGCGTGTCCGTGGCGCCGCTCTACACCGCCGAGGACGCCGGTGACCTGCCCGGTGCGGTCGGCGTCCCGGGCCTGCCGCCGTTCGTCCGCGGCGGGCGCGCCGGGGCTCCTGGCAGCGACGTGCCCGGTGGCTGGGACGTCCGGCAGCGGCACGCGCACCCCGACGTCGCCGTCACCCGGGAGGCGATCGCCGCGGACCTCGAGAACGGCGTCACCTCGCTGTGGCTGGTGCTCGGCGAGGGCGCGGTCCCGGTCGAGGCGCTGCCCGAGGTGCTCACCGACGTCCTGCTCGACCTCGCGCCGGTGGCGGTCTCCGGAGGCCCGGCGGCCGCCGAGGCGTTCCTCTCGCTGGTCGAGGGCCGCACCGACCTCGCGCCCGGCGGCTCGCTGGGCCTCGACCCGCTCGGCGTGCACGCCGCGTCCGGGCAGGCCCAGGACCTCACCGGGCTCGCGGACGTGGCCCGCCGCGCGAGCGCGCACCCCGGTCTGCGCACGGTGGTCGTCGACGGCACGGTCTTCGCCGACGCGGGGGGCAGCGTCGTCGAGGAGCTCGGCTGCGCACTGGCCGCCGGGGTCGCCTACCTGCGGGCGCTGACCGAGGGCGGACTGCCGGTCGACGAGGCGTTCGGCCAGCTGGAGTTCCGCTTCTCCGCGTCGGCCGACCAGTTCACGACGATCGCCGGCCTGCGTGCCGCCCGCCGCCTGTGGGACCGGGTCGGCGAGGTCAGCGGCGCCGCACCCGACGTGCGCGCCCAGCGCCAGCACGCCGTCACCTCCTCGGTGATGACCACCAGGCACGACCCGTGGGTGAACATGCTGCGGACGACGGTCGCCTGCTTCGCCGCCGGCGTGGGCGGGGCCGACGTCGTCACCGTGCAGCCGTTCGACGCCGCCCTCGGGCTGCCGGACGCCTTCTCCCGCCGGATCGCCCGCAACACCCAGAGCCTGCTGGTCGAGGAGGGCCACCTCGCCCGGGTGCTCGACCCGGCCGGCGGCTCCTGGTACGTCGAGTCGCTCACCGACGCCCTCGCCGAGGCGGCCTGGGGCTGGTTCACCGAGATCGAGCGGGCCGGCGGGCTGGCCGCGGCGCTGGACTCCGGACTCGTCCGGGACCGGCTGGCCGCCGCCTGGGCCACGCGCACCGAGCGGCTGGCGCACCGCAGCGACGCGATCACCGGTGTCAGCGAGTTCCCCAACCCGGCCGAGCAGCTGCCCGAGCGGCAACCGGCGCCCGACCTGCTCCCGGCCGGCGGGCTGCCCCGGGTCCGCGCCGCGCAGGAGTTCGAGGAGCTCCGCGACCGCGCCGAGGCGGCGGCCGAGCGGCCACGGGTGTACCTGGCCACGATCGGCCCGGTCGCCCGGCACACCGCCCGGGCGACCTTCGCGGCCAACCTGTTCCAGGCGGGCGGGTTGGCGACGCCGTCCGGCGACGGGGCGAGCGGCCTGGCCGACGCCGGGACGACGGTGGCCTGCATCTGCGGCACCGACCGCGACTACGGCGAGTCCGCGGCAGCGCTCGCCGCGGAGTTGCGCGCCGCCGGCGCCACGCAGGTGTGGCTCGCCGGCAGACCGTCGCTCGGGGTGGACGGCGTCGACGGGTACGTGTACGCCGGATGTGACGCACTGGACGTCCTCCGCACGCTCCACGGGCAGTTGGGAGTCACGGCATGAGCGGCATCCCCGACTTCGGCGGCGTCGAGCTGGGCCGACCGGCGGCCGGCGCCACGGTGGACGACTGGGCCAAGCGGTTCGAGGAGACGACCGGCCGCGGCGTGGCGGAGGCGACCTGGGAGACGCCCGAGGGCATCGCCGTCCCGCCGCTGTACACGCCGGCCGACCTCGAGGGCCTGGAC
This sequence comes from Geodermatophilus sp. SYSU D01105, assembly GCF_054050095.1. NCBI lineage: Bacteria > Bacillati > Actinomycetota > Actinomycetes > Geodermatophilales > Geodermatophilaceae > Geodermatophilus > Geodermatophilus sp. SYSU D01105. The sequence continues at coordinate 27,278 of NZ_JBJGYR010000021.1, read as the reverse complement.
TTCCTGCAGACCCTCCCCGGGCTGCCGCCGTACCTGCGTGGCCCCTACCCGACGATGTACACGACCCAGCCGTGGACGATCCGCCAGTACGCGGGTTTCTCCACCGCGGCGGAGTCCAACGCCTTCTACCGGCGCAACCTCGCCGCAGGGCAGAAGGGCCTGTCGGTCGCCTTCGACCTGCCCACCCACCGCGGCTACGACTCCGACCACCCGCGGGTGGTCGGCGACGTCGGCATGGCCGGGGTGGCGATCGACTCGATCCTGGACATGCGGCAGCTCTTCGACGGCATCCCGCTGGACCGGATGAGCGTCTCGATGACCATGAACGGCGCGGTGCTGCCGGTGATGGCGCTCTACGTCCTCGCCGCGGAGGAGCAGGGGGTGGCGCCCGCGCAGCTGGCCGGGACCATCCAGAACGACATCCTCAAGGAGTTCATGGTCCGCAACACCTACATCTACCCGCCGAAGCCGTCGATGCAGATCGTCAGCGACATCTTCGCGTTCACCTCGCAGCAGATGCCGCGGTTCAACTCGATCTCCATCTCCGGTTACCACATCCAGGAGGCGGGGGCGACGGCCGACCTGGAGCTGGCCTACACGCTGGCCGACGGGGTGGAGTACGTGCAGGCGGGCAAGGGCGCGGGGCTGGACGTCGACGCGTTCGCGCCGCGGTTGAGCTTCTTCTGGGCGATCGGCATGAACTTCTTCATGGAGGTCGCCAAGCTCCGGGCCGGCCGGCTGCTGTGGGCCCGGCTGATGAAGGAGGCCGGCGCGCAGAACCCCAAGTCGCTGTCGCTGCGCACCCACTCGCAGACCTCGGGCTGGTCGCTGACCGCGCAGGACGTGTTCAACAACGTCGTCCGCACCTGCCTGGAGGCGATGGCCGCGACCCAGGGGCACACCCAGTCGCTGCACACCAACGCCCTCGACGAGGCGCTCGCGCTGCCCAGCGACTTCTCCGCCCGGATCGCCCGCAACACCCAGCTGCTGCTCCAGCAGGAGTCGGGGACGACGCGGGTCATCGACCCGTGGGGCGGGTCGGCGTACGTGGAGAAGCTGACCTACGACCTGGCCCGCCGGGCGTGGGCGCACATCGAGGAGGTCGCCGAGCACGGCGGCATGGCGCAGGCGATCGACGACGGCATCCCGAAGCTGCGCATCGAGGAGGCCGCGGCGCGCACCCAGGCCCGCATCGACTCCGGCCGGCAGCCGGTCATCGGCGTGAACAAGTACCGGGTGGACGCCGACGAGGCCATCGAGGTGCTGCGCGTCGACAACGCCGACGTGCTGGCCCAGCAGAAGGCGAAGCTGGAGGAGCTGCGGGCCTCCCGCGACCCCGGGGCGGTGACCGACGCGCTGCGCCGGCTCACCGACGCCGCCCGCGCGGCCGCGGAGGGACGGCGGGACTCCTCGCTGGACTCGAACCTGCTCAAGCTCGCCGTCGACGCGGCGCGGGCCAAGGCGACCGTCGGCGAGATCTCCGACGCGCTGGAGGAGGTCTACGGGCGGCACGCGGGCCAGGTGCGCACCATCTCGGGTGTGTACCGGGAGGAGGCGGGAGCATCGGGCCCCATGGAGGAGACCCGGCGCATGGCCGAGGCGTTCGAGCAGGCCGAGGGACGACGTCCCCGCATCCTCGTGGCCAAGATGGGCCAGGACGGCCACGACCGCGGCCAGAAGGTGATCGCGACGGCCTTCGCCGACCTCGGGTTCGACGTCGACGTCGGCCCGCTGTTCCAGACGCCGGAGGAGGTGGCCCGGCAGGCGGTGGAGGCCGACGTGCACGTCGTCGGCGTCTCGTCGCTGGCGGCGGGTCACCTCACGCTCGTGCCGGCCCTCAAGCAGGCCCTCGCCGACCTCGGTGCGGAGGACGTCGTCATCGTCGTCGGTGGGGTCATCCCGCCCGACGACGTCCCGACGTTGAAGGAGATGGGCGCGGCCGAGGTGTTCCTCCCCGGCACGGTCATCGCCGAGGCGGCGCAGGGGCTGCTGCGCACGCTCTCGGACCGACTCCGGCACTGATGGCGGGTCGACCGGTCGACGTCCCGGCGCTGGTCGAGGGGGTCCTCGCCGGGGAGCGCCGGGCCGTCGCGCGGGCCATCACGCTCGTCGAGTCGCAGCGCGCCGACCACCGCGAGCGGGCGCAGGAGCTGCTGGTGGAGCTGCTGCCGCACACCGGCTCGGCGCGTCGGGTCGGGATCAGCGGCGTCCCCGGGGTGGGCAAGTCGACGTTCATCGACTCCCTCGGGGTCGCCCTGACCGCCGCCGGGTCGAGGGTCGCGGTGCTCGCCGTCGACCCGTCGTCGGCCCGGTCCGGCGGGTCGATCCTCGGCGACAAGACCCGCATGGCCCGGCTGTCGGTGGACCCGCAGGCGTTCATCCGGCCCTCGCCGACGTCCGGGACGCTCGGCGGGGTCGCGCAGGCGACGCGGGAGTCGATGGTCGTCGTGGAGGCCGCCGGCCACGACGTCGTGCTGGTGGAGACCGTCGGCGTCGGGCAGTCGGAGGTGGCCGTCGCCGAGATGGTCGACTCCTTCCTGTTCCTGACGCTGGCCCGCACCGGCGACCAGTTGCAGGGCATCAAGCGCGGGATCCTCGAGATCGCCGACGTCATCGCGGTGAACAAGGCCGACGGGCCGGGTGCGGTCGACGCCCGGCGGGCGGCGCGGGAGCTGGCCGGGGCGATCCGCATGCTGCGCGGTCACGTCGAGGGCGGCTGGGACGTCCCCGTGCTCACCTGCGCCGGGCTGACCGGTGAGGGGCTGGACCGCGTCTGGGCCGCGGTCGTCGAGCACCAGGACCGGATGAGGGCGTCGGGCGAGTTCGAGGAGCGCCGCCGCACGCAGCAGGTGCGGTGGACGTGGCAGCTGGTGCGCGACGGGCTCGAACACCGGCTGCGGGCGCACCCCGGCGTCCGGTCGGCCGGGCCGGAGCTGGAGAAGGCGGTGCTGGCGGGGGAGCTGACCCCCGCTCTGGCCGCGCAGCAGCTGCTGGAGACCTTCCTCGCCGCCCCGGAGCCCTGAGCGCCGGTTCTGCCCCCGTTCGCCGCGACCCCCACCTCCGCGGCCCCCACCTCCGCGATCATGAAGTCCGGGAGGCGACACCCCGCGCAGCGACGGCGCGCCCCTTCCCGGACTTCATGATCGCGGGGAGTCCACAGGGAGCGCGGCGTCCACAGATCGCGCGGTGGCCGTCCGCTGCGGGCTGCGACTCTCGACGCTGCGGCGGTGGACTTCGCGTTCTACCGCCTCGTGGCCGCCCAGCACGGCGTCTTCACCACCGCGCAGGCCCTGAGCCACGTCACCGACGCCGAGTTGCGGCGCCATGTCCGCGCCGGTCGGTGGCGGCGGACCCGCTGGCGCGGCGTGCTGGTCGACGGTGAGCTGCCGGACTGCCCCGCCCTGCAGCTGCGTGCTGCTGCGCTGGCTGCCGGTGCCGACCTCGTGGCCTGCCACTCGACCGCGGCCGCGGTGTGGGGCTTCGGCGTCATCGGCGATCCGACACTGCACTTCCTGGGCCCGCCGCAGCTGGTCAACAGGCGCCTGCCAGGGGTGCAGGTCCACCCGTCGAGCCTCGGCACCGACGACGCCGTGCTCGTGGACGGCGTCTGGTGCACCCCGCCGGCGCGCACGGCGTGCGACGTCGTCCGCACGACCGCACCCCTCGACGGTCTCGCGACGCTGGACGCGGCCCTGCGGTCAGGGACCTGCACCCCGGCGGACCTGGTGGCCGCCGCGGAGTCGATGCGGGGCCTCCGCCAGGTGGCGCGGCTGCGGGAGCTGGTGCCGCACGCCGACGCGGGAGCGGAGTCCCCGATGGAGTCGCGCATGCGCTGGCGCTTCATCGACGGCGGGCTGCCCGCGCCGACCGTCCAGGTGCGACTGAGCGACGGCGGACGCACCCACCACCTGGACGTGGGGTGGGAGGACCAGCTCGTCGGGGCCGAGTTCGACGGGCTGGAGGCGCACATGACCCGCGAACAGCTGGCCGCGGACCGGGACCGGCACAACTGGCTGACCGAGCACCGGTGGACGTTGCTGCACGTCACGGCGATCGACGTCTACCGGTGGCACGTCGCCCTGGTGGCGCGGACGGCCCGCGCGCTCGGCGTCCCCTTCCGGCCGCGATCATGAAGTCCGGGACGCGGCACCCCGCATTGAGGCGGCGTGTCGCTTCCAGGACTTCATGATCACGGAGGCGAAGCACCGGGAGCGGAGGCGAAGCACCGGGCGCGGAGGCGAAGCACGGGGAGCGGAGGCGGAGCGGGGCGGGGTCAGACGCCGGTGGAGCGGCACTCCCGGGAGCGGAGCTCGGTCAGGTAGTCGTCCGGGGCGCCGGCGGCCTCGGCGGCGTCGGCGAGGGCGCCGAGGTACCGCGCCGAGGGGAGGCCGCCCTCGAACGCGTCGAGCACGTACACGTAGGCGACCTGGTCGCCGGTGAGCGTGTGCACCCGCAGGTGCAGCTTGCGGTAGAGCCCGAGGTCGGCGCCCTCCCACGCGTCCAGCGCCCGCTCGTCGGCCTCGGTGAGGTCGTAGAGGGCCACGAAGACGCCGGGGGACAGCGACTCCCCGGGGGTGGTGTCGTCGGGGACCAGGGTGGCCAGCGCACCCTCCCAGCCGAGGTCCTCCCCGCCGAAGGTCAGCCGCCAGCCCCGGATCCAGCCGGTGCCGGTGTGCGGCGAGGAGGGACAGCGTCGGAGCATCTGTGCGGGGTCCATGTTCGACCCGAACGCGGCGTAGAGGCCCATCGCCTGGCCAGCCTACGGCCGTGTGGCGCGCCCCTCCCCGGGGGATGGACGACGCCGGTCGCGAGAGCGGGGAGAATGGCCTCGGCACGTGTCCGCACCGCATCCCCCGAGGACCCTCATGACCCGCATCGTGATCATCGGCGGCGGTCCCGCCGGCTACGAGGCCGCGCTGGTCGGCGCATCGCTCGGCGCCGAGGTCACCGTCGTCGAGCGGGACGGCGTCGGCGGGGCCAGCGTGCTCACCGACTGCGTCCCCTCGAAGACCTTCATCGCCTCGGCCGGGGCGATGACCAACGTGCGCGACTCCGCTGCCCTCGGGGTGCAGGGCGCCGAGCTGGCCGCCGTGGGCATCGACCTCGGCGCGGTCAACCAGCGGGTCAAGGGGCTCGCGGTCGCGCAGTCGGCCGACATCAAGGCGCGGCTGCTCGGCGAGGGCGTGCGTGTGGTCGCCGGTCAGGGCCGCATGGCCGACGACGTCCGTGGCCTGGTCGAGCACCGGGTCGAGGTGGTCGACGGCGACGGCGCGGTGAGCGAGACGCTCGAGGCCGACGTCGTCCTCATCGCCACCGGCGCCGACCCCCGCGTCCTGCCCGGGGCCGAGCCCGACCACGAGCGGATCCTCGACTGGCGCGACGTCTACGACCTGCAGGAGATGCCCGAGCACCTGGTCGTCGTCGGCTCGGGCGTCACCGGCGCCGAGTTCGCCTCCGGCTACCTGGAGGCCGGCGTCCCGGTCACGCTGGTGTCCTCTCGCGACCGGGTCCTGCCCGGCGAGGACTCCGACGCCGCCGAGGTGCTCGAGCAGGTCTTCCAGTCCCGCGGCGGGCGGCTGGAGCGCGGCCGGGCCGCCGGCGTGCGGCGCACCGAGAAGGGCGTCTCGGTCGAGCTGACCGACGGCCGCACCGTCGAGGGCTCGCACGCGCTGATGACCGTCGGCACCGTCCCCAACACCGCCGGGCTCAACCTCGAGCAGTGCGGGGTGGAGCTCTCGCCGTCCGGGCACGTGGTCGTCGACCGGGTCTCGCGCACCAGCGTGCCCGGCATCTACGCCGCCGGGGACGTGACCGGCGTCTTCCAGCTGGCCTCCGTGGCGGCGATGCAGGGGCGGATCGCCATGTGGCACTCCCTCGGCGAGGCCGTCCAGCCGATCCGGCTCAAGACGGTTGCGGGTAACGTCTTCACCCACCCGGAGATCGCCACCGTCGGCGTGCAGGAGAAGTCGCTGCCCGAGGACGCCCAGATCGACGTCGTCCGGCTGCCGCTGGCGACCAACGCCCGGGCGAAGATGGCCGACCTGCGCGACGGCTTCGTCAAGCTGTTCGCCCGCCAGTCGACAGGTGTCGTCGTGGGCGGGGTCGTGGTCGCGCCCGGCGCCTCGGAGCTGATCCTGCCGATCGCACTGGCGGTCACCAAGGGGCTCACGGTGAGCGACCTGGCGCACACCTTCGCGATCTACCCGTCGCTGTCCGGCTCGATCACCGAGGCCGGACGGCGGCTGATGGGGGCCGACGCCCTCGCCTGAGAGGACCGGGGAGGCCCGGGACGGGGCCGGTGAGGGTGCCGGGGTCGCTGAGACGGGTGTGACACCGGGTTCGGCTGGATCCCCCGGCGCCGGTGCCGATGGGGAGCGGACCCGCCGATGGGGTAGGGGATGCACCCCACCCGGACCGCCCCCGCTGCCCGCCGTCGCCTCCGCGCGCTGGCCGGTGTGGCCACCGCGGTCGTCGTCTCCCTGGCGCTGCCGACCGCGGCGGCGCGGGCCGACGAGCCCGGCGACACCGTGGTCGGGGAGCTGGTGCAGGCCTGGCCGGAGACCGACCTGGCCGGCGCCCCCGCCGGTGCCGACTCCGCCGAGGGTGAGGCGGCCGAGGCTCCGCTGAGCTGGGTCGAGACCGAGGCCGGTGGGGCCGTGCGCGTGCCCACCGAGGCCGTCGCCGACCTGCCCGTCGGGTCGACCGTCGCGGTCACCGTGGGGGACCGGCTGGCCGACGCCGCCGGGGCGGACGGCTACGAGGCCGCCCGGGACGTCCTCGACGCCGAGGTGGTGCGGAGCGCCCCCGTGCACGACGCGGCCCGGACCGCGGCGCTCACCAACCAGGTCACCGTGGCCCTGGTCGTGCCGGCGGGCGGGACCGAGGACGGGACGACGCCGGCGCAGGTCGCCGCCGCCGTGGACGGCCCGGTCGCGGACTTCTGGGCCGAGCAGACCGACGGCGCCGTGACCCTCGGGGTCACCGAGACCCACCCGTGGGTGCACACCGACGCCGGCTGCGCGGACCCCACCGCGCTGTGGAACGAGGCCGCCGCCCGGATCGGCTTCGAGGCCGCTCCCGGCCGCCACCTCCTGCTCTACGTCAGCAGCCTGCCCCGCTCGCTGCCCGGCTGCTCCTACGCGCTCGGCCAGGTCGGCTCGGGTCCCGGCGCGGGTGGCCGGCTCTACGTCCGCGACGTCCTGCCCTCGGTGATCGCACACGAGCTGGGGCACAACTTCGGCCTGGGGCACTCCTCGGGCCACCAGTGCGACGCCGGCGTCGAGACCGGGGACTGCCGCACCGCCGCCTACCGGGACTACTACGACGTCATGGGTGCCTCGTGGAGCTCGGTGGGCGCCCTCAACGCCCCGCAGGCGGCACAGCTCGGCGTCCTCCCCGCGTCGGCCCAGGCGGCCGTCGCGGCGGGCGGCCCGGCCACCACGGTGACCCTCGCGCCGCTGTCCGGCCGCACCGGCACCCGCGCCGTGCGGTTGACCGACCCGGAGGGCGCCACCTACTGGATGGAGTACCGCGCGGCCACCGGGCGCGACGCGTGGCTGGGCACCGCCGACAACCGCTTCGACCTGCAGACCGGCGTCCTGCTGCACCGCACCGGCGAGATGCCCGACACCGCGCTGCTCCTCGACGGCACGCCGTCCCCCGCCGCGGCCTGGGACGAGGACCTGCAGGCGGCGCTGCCGGTGGGCGTCCCGGTCCCGGTGTCCGGTGGCGACCTCACGGTCACCGTCGAGGCGGTCTCCGCCGCCGGCGCCACCGTCACGGTGACCAGCGCCGCCGGGGACACCGTCGCGACCACCCCGCTGCCGGACGAGCCGGGCGGTCGGGACCCCGCGGTGCTGCCCGCGGACCCGCAGGCGGCCGCGCCCGCAGCGCCCGCCGCGCCCGCCGCGCCCGCCGCGGTCACCCTCCCCGAGGCCGGTGGCTCCTCCGGCGCCGGGGCTCCCGGGACGGTCCTCGGCGCCCCGGACGTCGCGGGCACGCCGGCGCTCGCCGATGCCCTGCGCGGGGTCGCGGTGCAGACCGCGGCGCAGACCTCGGGCGACGGCGGGTGGCCGCTCCCGGCGCTGGCGGGCGGCGGTCTCGGCGCGGTCGCGCTCGCCGGTTGGGCGCTGGCCCGGGCACGCACCCACGGCTGACGCCCGGCGGGCCCGCCCCCGGGCCGGGAGGGGGCCCTCGACGCCCTACACGGCGTCGGCGATCGTGCAGATCACCGCACCGCTGGTGACGGTCGCGCCCACCTCGGCCGACAGCCCGGTGACGGTGCCCGCCTTGTGGGCGGCGATCGGCTGCTCCATCTTCATCGCCTCGAGGACGACGACGAGGTCGCCGGCGGCCACGGTGTCCCCGTCGGAGACCGCGACCTTGACGATCGTCCCCTGCATCGGGCTGGTCAGGGAGTCGCCGGAGGCGGCCGAGCCGCCGTGCCCGCCGCCCCGCTTGCGCGGCTTGGCGCCGGACGCCGCGGCGGGGGCGCCGCCGCCGGCGGCCAGCCCGGCGGGCAGCGACACCTCCAGCCGGCGGCCGCCGACCTCGACGACGACGGTCTGCCGCTCCTCCGGCTCGCCGTGCTCGGCGGGCGGTGCGGTGTACGGCGGGACCTGGTTGTCCCACTCGGTCTCGATCCAGCGGGTGTGCACCGTGAACGGCTCGCTGGTGAACGCCTCGTCGCGGACGACGGCCCGGTGGAACGGGATCACCGTCGGCATGCCCTCGACGACCAGCTCGTCCAGGGCGCGGCGGGAGCGCTGCAGCGCCTCCTCGCGGGTGGCGCCGGTGACGATCAGCTTGGCCAGCATCGAGTCGAACGCGCCGGCGACCTCGCCGCCGGTCGCCACGCCGGAGTCCCACCGCACGCCGGGACCCTGCGGGATCTCCAGCCGCTGCACCGGGCCCGGGGCCGGCATGAAGTTGCGGCCGGCGTCCTCGGCGTTGATGCGGAACTCGATGCTGTGGCCGCGCGGGGCGGGGTCCTCGGTGATGTCGAGGGGGAGGCCCTCGGCGATGCGGAACTGCTCGCGGACCAGGTCGATGCCGCTGGTCTCCTCGCTGACCGGGTGCTCGACCTGTAGGCGGGTGTTGACCTCCAGGAAGGAGATCGACCCGTCGGCGCCGACGAGGTACTCGACGGTGCCGGCGCCGTGGTAGCCGGCCTCCTTGCAGATGGCCTTGGCCGACTCGTGGATCCGCGCCCGCTGCTCGTCGGTCAGGAACGGCGCGGGCGCCTCCTCGACCAGCTTCTGGTTGCGCCGCTGCAGGGAGCAGTCGCGGGTGCCGACGACGACGACGGTGCCGTGGGTGTCGGCCAGGACCTGGGCCTCGACGTGCCGGGGCTTGTCCAGGAACCGCTCGACGAAGCACTCGCCGCGGCCGAAGGCGGAGACCGCCTCGCGGACGGCGGAGTCGAACAGCTCCGGGATCTCCTCCATGGTGCGGGCCACCTTCAGCCCGCGGCCGCCGCCGCCGAAGGCCGCCTTGATGGCCACCGGCAGGCCGTGCTCCTCGGCGAAGGCGACCACCTCGTCGGCGCCGGAGACCGGGTCCTTGGTGCCGGGCACCAGCGGCGCGCCGGCCTTCGTGGCGATGTGCCGGGCCTGGACCTTGTCGCCGAGGGCGATGATCGCCTCGGGCGAGGGGCCGATCCAGGTGAGCCCCGCGTCGATGACCGCCCGGGCGAAGTCCGCGTTCTCCGAGAGGAACCCGTAGCCGGGGTGGACGGCGTCGGCACCGGACTGCCGGGCGGCGTCGAGGATCTTGTCGATGACCAGGTAGGAGTCACCGGGCGTCGTCCCGCCCAGGGCGAAGGCCTCGTCGGCGGTCCGCACGTGCAGCGCGTCGCGGTCGGGTTCGGCGTAGACGGCGACGCTGGTCAGCCCGGCGTCCTTGCACGCGCGGGCGACGCGCACCGCGATCTCACCGCGGTTGGCGATCAGGACCTTCTGCACCGGTTCGTTCTCCTCGGGTCGGGACGGTGTGGGGGCGAGGCGGTGTCAGCGTCGCCAGAGGTCGGTGATCGCCAGCCCGCGCTTGGCCAGCTGGGTGCGCAGGGTCGCCAGGGACAGCCCGACCACGGCCGCGGGGTCGCCGTCCACCCGGCGCACGAAGGGGGCGCCGAGCCCGTCGAGGGTGAACGCGCCGGCCACGGCCAGCGGCTCCCCGGTCGCGAGGTAGGCCTCGATCTCCTGCGCGGTGGGGGTGGCGAAGTGCACCGTGGTGGACACGACGGCGACGTCCCGGCTCACCACCCGGCCGTCCCGGACGTCCCACAGCGCCTGGCCGGTGTGCAGCACGCCGCTCTTGCCGCTCATCCGCTGCCACCGGTCGCGGGCGTCCCGGGCGTCGGCCGGCTTGCCCAGCGCCTGCCCGCGGAACTCCAGCAGCGAGTCGGCACCGACGACGAGCGCGTCGGTCTCCTGCTCGGCGACCGCCCCGGCCTTGGCGGCGGCCAGGAGCGCGACCAGCTCACCCACCCGCGGGGCGGTCACCGACGACTCGTCGACGTCGCTGACGACGACCTCGGGGGTCAGGCCCGCCTGGCGCAGCAGGGTCAGCCGCGCCGGGGACGCCGACGCCAGCACCAGCCGACGGTCGGCACTCATGCGAACCTCCCTGAGGCGCGCCAGCCGCCGGGGCCGGGGCGCAGTGGTGTGCGGTGGGCGTCCCCGAACGCGGCCCAGGCCCCGACCGGGGTGGCCCGGCGGCGTGGTCGTCGCTGCGCCAGCGCGGCGACGACCACGGTGAGGGCGGCGAGCTCCTCGGGGGTGGGCTCGCCCCGGACGACCCGCAGCAGGGGCTGCTCGCTCACAGCGGGATGTTCCCGTGCTTCTTGGGCGGCAGCGTCTGGCGCTTGTTGGCCAGCAGCCGCAGGGCCTTGGTGACCTCGACGCGGGTCTCCGACGGGCGGATCACCTGGTCGACGTACCCGCGGTCGGCCGCGATGTACGGCGAGAGCAGGGCGTCCTCGTACTCGGTGATCAGCTCGGCGCGGCGGGCGTCGGGGTCCTCGGCCTCGGCGAGCTCGCGCCGGTAGAGGATGTTGACCGCGCCCTGGGCGCCCATGACCGCGATCTGGGCCGTCGGCCAGGCCAGGTTGAGGTCGGCGCCGAGGTGCTTGGAGCCCATGACGTCGTAGGCGCCGCCGTAGGCCTTGCGGGTGATGACGGTGATCTTCGGGACCGTCGCCTCGGCGTAGGCGTAGATCAGCTTCGCGCCGCGGCGGATGATCCCCTCCCACTCCTGCGAGGTGCCGGGGAGGAACCCGGGGACGTCGACGAAGGTCAGCACCGGGACGTTGAAGGCGTCACAGGTGCGCACGAACCGCGCCGCCTTCTCGCTGGCGTCGATGTCCAGCGTGCCGGCGAACTGGGTGGGCTGGTTGGCCACGACGCCGACCGGGCGGCCCTCGACCCGGCCGAAGCCGACCACGATGTTCGGGCCGAACAGCGGCTGCACCTCGAGGAACTCGCCGTCGTCGAGCACGTGCTCGATGACGGTGTGCATGTCGTAGGGCGTGTTCGCCGAGTCCGGGATGAAGGTGTCCAGCTCCCGGTCGGCGTCGGTGACCCCGGCGGGGGTCGTGTCGGCCGGCGCCACCTCCAGGACCGGCAGCGGGTCGAGGTTGTTGCTCGGCAGGTAGGACAGCAGCGCCTTGACGTAGTCCAGCGCGTCGGCCTCGTCCTCGGCCAGGTAGTGGGCCACGCCGGACTTGGTGTTGTGCGTGCGGGCGCCGCCGAGCTCCTCGAGCGTGACGTCCTCGCCGGTCACCGTCTTCACCACGTCGGGGCCGGTGATGAACATCTGGCTGGTCTTGTCGACCATCACCACGAAGTCGGTGAGCGCGGGGGAGTAGACGTGGCCGCCGGCCGCGGCGCCCATCACCAGGGAGATCTGCGGGATGACCCCGGAGGCGTGCACGTTGCGCCGGAAGATCTCCGCGTACAGGCCGAGGGACACCACGCCCTCCTGGATGCGCGCGCCGCCGCCCTCGTTGATGCCGATGACCGGGCAGCCGTTGCGCATCGCCAGGTCGAGGACCTTGACGATCTTCTCGCCGTAGACCTCGCCGAGGCTGCCCCCGAAGACGGTCACGTCCTGGGAGAACACACACACCGGCCGGCCGTCGACGGTGCCGTATCCGGTCACGACGCCGTCCCCGAACGGGCGCCGGGCGTCCATGCCGAAGTTGGAGGAGCGGTGGCGGGCGAACTCGTCGAGCTCGGTGAACGAACCCGGGTCCAGCAACGCCTCGATCCGCTCGCGGGCGGTCATCTTCCCCGCGGCGTGCTGCTTCTCGACCGCGCGCTCCGAGCCGGCGTGCGTGGCCTCCTGCACCCGCCGCTCGAAGTCCGCCAGCTTGCCGGCGGTCGTGTGGATGTCGACGTCGCCGGGCACGTGGTCCCCGGCGCTCTCCAGTTCAGCCGCGCTCACGGTCCTCCTCGATGGCGCTGGTCGGCGCCGGCCGGCCTCGTCCGCGGCGCCGCGGTGCTCCCCGGCGGGTGCTCGCCAGGCCGCTTCCGAGTTCCGTAGCGTAGGCGAGTGCCCGAGCCGTCGCCGTCCGCCTCCGCCGACCCCGCGCGAGCGCCGCTCGACGGTCCCGCCGTCGCCGCGGCCCTGTGTCCCGGCAGCCGGTTGTGGCGGTCGGTCGAGGTGGTCCCCGAGGTGGGCTCCACCAACGCCGCGCTGCTGGCGGCGGCCGCGGACGACGCGCCGGAGGGCACCGTGCTCGTCGCCGAGTACCAGGCCGCCGGGCGGGGGCGGTTGGACCGGACGTGGGCCTCACCGCCCCGCGCCGGGCTCACCGTCTCGGTCCTCCTGCGCCCCGACGTGCCCGCGGCTCGGCGGGGGTGGCTGCCCCTGCTCGTCGGCGTCGCGCTCGCCGAGGCGGTCGGCGAGGTGCCCGGCGTGCGGACCTCGTTGAAGTGGCCCAACGACCTGCTGTCCGCCGACGGCGGCAAGCTGGCCGGCATCCTCGCCGAGGTCGGGTCGGGGGCCGTCGTCGTCGGGGTGGGCCTGAACGTCTCCACCCGCGCCGAGGAGCTGCCGGAGGGCGGCACCTCGCTCGCGATGGCCGCCGGCCGGCCGGTCGACCGGGCCTCGGTGCTGCTGCAGTTCCTGCGCGCCGTCGAGCGGCGCTACCTGCCGTGGGTGGAGGCATTGGGCGACCCGGTGCGCAGCGGACTGGCCCGCGACTACCTGGCCTGGTGCTCCACCGTCGGCACGCCGGTCGTCGTGAGCCTCCCGGACGGCTCCACCCTCGAGGGCACCGCCGAGTCGGTGGACTGGGACGGCCGGCTCGTCGTCCGGACGGCGGAGGGGACCGTGGAGCTCGCCAGCGGTGACGTGCGACACGTCCGGACACAGGCCCGAGAGTTGTGACGGTCGCGCCGTCCTCGGTCATCCTGTCGCGGTGCCCTACCCGGACAAGCTCCTGGCCGAGGACGAGGAGGTCGTCCGCCACCTGCACCCGCACTGGCTGACGATCTCCCGGCCACTCGTCGTCTCCCTGCTCGTGGTCGGCGGTGCCTCCTTCGGTGCGGCCCTCGTCCCCGCCGGCCCGCAGCAGGGTGTCGTCCGGCTAGGAATCGCGGTCGTCGCGCTGGTGCTGCTGCTGGTGTTCGTGCTCGTGCCGGTCCTGCGGTGGCGGACCACCCACTACGTGATTACGACCCACCGCCTGCTCTTCCGCCAGGGGGTCCTCGCCCGCCAGGGCCGCGACATCGGGTTGTCCCGGATCACCGACGTCTCCTACCGGCAGACCCTCTGGGAGCGGATGATCAGCTCTGGCACGCTGACGATCGAGTCCGCCGGTGACGGCGGGGCCACCGTCCTCAGGCAGATCCCCGACAGCGACGGCGTCCAGCAGTTGCTCAACCACATGATCGAGGAGGACGCCGACCGGCGGGCCCGGGAGAGCGCGGGCTACGTCCACGGCTTCGACGACGGCCACGGCACCGGGTACGCCACCGCCGTGCTCTGAACCCCGGCCCGCCGGGGAGGGCGGTCAGCCGGTGAGCGTCCCCTCCTGGAACCACTGGGGAGCGGCGGGTCTCGACCGTCCTCACCCCCGGGGGTGAGGAGCCACGCCGCACTGTGACGGTTCCGTCACGGCGCGCCTGGGCGGTTCTGTCGGTACCCCGACCTACCTTCTGCGCCCATGCGGCTGCTGCACACCTCGGACTGGCACATCGGCCGCTCCCTCCACGGGGCCGACCTGCTGCGTGAGCAGGAGGCGGTGCTCGGCGGCCTGGCCGACGTGGTGGTCGCCGAGTCGGTCGACGTCGTGGTCGTCGCCGGTGACGTCTACGACCGCGCAGTGCCGTCGGCCGACGCCACGGCGGTGCTCGACCGGGTGGTCGGCCGGCTGCTGCGGGCCGGGGCGACGGTCGTCCTCACCCCGGGCAACCACGACTCCGCGCGTCGGCTGGGCACGTTCTCCGAGCTGCTGTCGACCGCGGGCCTGCACGTCCGCGCCTCCACCGCGCGCCTCGACGAGCCGGTCCTGCTCCGCGACGAGCACGGCGAGGTGGCCCTCTACGGGCTGCCCTACCTGGAGCCGGAGATCGCCCGCCACGAGCTCGGCGTGCCGGGCGCCCGCAGCCACGAGGCGGTGCTGACCGAGGCGATGGACCGCGTGCGCGCCGACCTGTTCCTGCGGCCCGGCGCGCGGTCGGTGGTGCTCGCGCACGCCTTCGTCGGCGGCGGCGTGCCCAGCGACAGCGAGCGCGACATCTGCGTCGGCGGGGTCGACCTGGTGCCCGCCGCCGTCTTCGACGGGGTCGACTACGTGGCCCTGGGCCACCTGCACCGGCCGCAGACCCTCACCCCGCGGCTGCGCTACAGCGGGTCCCCGGTGGCGTACTCCTTCGGGGAGGCCGGCCAGGACAAGCAGGCCTGGTTGGTCGACCTCGACGCCGGCGGGCTGGCCGGGGTGCGGGCGCTGCCCCTGCCCACGCCCCGCCCGCTGACCGTGCTGACCGGCACCCTCGACGAGCTGCTCGAGGACCCCGCCCATGACGGCGTCGAGGAGCACTTCGTCTCGGCCCGGCTGACGGATGACGTGCGCCCGGCCGACCCGATGCGCCGGCTGCAGACCCGCTTCCCGCGCTGCGTCCACCTGGAGTGGGTCGGGGGGGCCTCCGGCGCCGACGGGCGCAGCTACCAGGAGCGGCTGCGGGGGCGCAGCGACATCGACGTGGCCGGGGAGTTCGTCACCCACGTCCGCGGCGGGGTGGGGGCGAGCGCCGCCGAGCGGGAGCTGCTGGGCCGGGCGCTGGGCGCGGCCGCCCGCGAGGAGCTGGCCCGGTGAGGCTGCACTCCCTGTCCCTGTCCGCGTTCGGGCCGTTCGCCGGCACCGAGACCCTCGACGTCGACGCCGTCGCCCGCGATGGGCTCTTCCTCCTGTGGGGCCCCACCGGCGCGGGCAAGACGACGCTGCTCGACGCCGTCGTCTTCGCGCTCTACGGCACGGTGCCGGGTGCCCGCGGCGAGGAGAAGCGGCTGCGCAGCGACCACGCCGACGCCGGTACCCGCACCGAGGTCTCCCTCGAGCTGACCCTCGCCGGAGAGCGGCTGCTGGTGGTCCGCCGGCCCGAGCAGACCCGGCCGAAGAAGCGTGGCTCCGGCGAGACCACCGAGCAGGCCAAGCTCCTCGTCCAGCGGTGGGACGGCGGCTGCTGGGAACCGGTCAGCACCCGGATCGACGAGGGGTCGGAGTACCTGCGGGTGCGGCTGGGCCTGTCCGCCGAGCAGTTCTGCCAGGTCGTCCTCCTGCCGCAGGGCGACTTCGCCCGTTTCCTGCGCGCCGAGCCGGAGGACCGGGCCCGGCTGCTGCGCACGCTGTTCGACGTCGGCCGGTTCGCCCGTGCCGAGGAGTGGCTGGCCGGGGAGCGGCGCGCCGCCGAGGAGGCGTTGCGGGCCGACCGGCACCGGATCAGCACGCTGCTGCACCGGGTCGCGCAGATCGCCGACGTCGAGGTGCCCGAGGAGCTGGCTCCCGAGCTGGTCGGCGCGCACCCCGGGACGTCGGTCGGCACCTGGGTCGCCGGCGTGCGCTCGCGGGCCGCCGCGGAGCTGGCCCGCGCCGCCGCCGCCGCCGAGGAGACCGCCGAGCGCAGCGCCCGGCTGGACGCCGAGCTGGCCGCGGCGCGCGCCCTGGCCGACCGGCACACCCGCCGGGACCGCGCCCGCGAGGAGCTGGCCCGGCTTGCCGCGCAGGAGGAGCGGCTGGCCCCGCTGCGCGCCCGCGCCGACGCCGGACGGCGGGCCGAGGCGTTGCGCGACGCCCTGGACGACGCCCGGCGCACCGCGCGGGCCGCCGAGGCCGCGACCGCGGCCCTGGACGCCGCCCGCACCGCCTGGGCCGAGGTGGCCGGGCGGGTCGACCCGGCCCGCCGCTCCGCGGACGGCCGGCTCGCCCGCGAGCTGCGTGACGCCGCGGCGGCGGCCCGCGCCCTGACGCCCGAGGCCGACCGGGCGGTGCAGCTCGGGCGTGAGGTCGCCCGGCTCGGTCAGGAGGTCGCGACCCTGGCCGACCGCTGCGAGCAGGGCAGTCGCGCGGCGCAGGACTGGCCCGGCCGGGTGGCCGAGGCCCAGCGCCGGCTGGACGAGGCACTCGCCGCGGCCGCCCGGCTGCCGGGGCTCGCCGCCGCCGAGGAGTCCGCCCGCGCGGCGCTGGACGCCGCCCGCCGCGCGGAGCGGGGAGCCGCCGGGCTGGCTGCGGCCCGGGCGGCCGCCGAGGAGGCGCGGCTGGTGTGGCTGCGGGCCCGTGAGGAGCTGGTGGAGCTGCGCGCCGCCCGGCTCGACGGGATGGCCGCCGAGCTCGCCGCCGGGCTGCTCCCCGGCGCGGACTGCCCGGTCTGCGGGGCGACCGAGCACCCCCGGCCGGCTGCGCACGCGGGTCCGGTGGTCTCCGCCGACGACGAGGAGCGCGCACGCGCCGCGGCCGACGCCGCCGAGGACCAGGCGACCGCCACCCGCCGCCGTGCGGAGGAGCTGGAGCGGGAGCTCGCGGTCCTCCGCGCACGGGCCGGTGAGCTGCCGCTCGACGAGCTGGCCGCACGGGCGGAGCAGGCCGGCGCCGAGCGCGTGCAGGTCGCCGGTCTCGCCGGCGCCGTCGACGGCGCCCGGCGGGAGCTCGCCCGGCGGGAGGCCGCCCGGGACGCCGCCGCCTCGGCCCTGGCCGCTGACCGTGAGGAGCTCCAGCGGCGCACCGCCGAGCGCGCGACCCGGGAGGAGGCCCTCGTCGAGCTGACCGCGCGGCTGGACGCCGCCCGCGGTGCCGACGCCGACCTGCCGTCCCGGGTCCGCCGCCTCACCACGGCCGCCGAGCGGTGCGAGGCCGTCGTCGAGGCCGAGGCCGAGCAGCTGCGCGCCCGGGCCTCCGCCGACACCGCTCGCGTCACGGCCGGCGAGCGCGCGGCCGCCGCGGGCTTCGACGGCCTGGCCTCCGCCGGCGCTGCGCTCCTGGAGCCCGGCGAGCTGGCGGCCCTCGAGCGGGGTATCCGCGAGCACGACGACGCCCGGTCGGTGGTGGCCGCGACCCTCGCCGACCCCGAGCTCACCGACCTGCCCGCCCGGCCCGACGTCGCCGCGCTGCAGGACCGGTGCGCCGAGCTCACCGCGCGGCGGGAGGAGGCGGTCACCGCCCTCGACCAGGCCCGCCGCTGTGCCGCTGCGCTCGACGGGCTGGCCGGTGAGGTGACCGCGGCCGAGGTGGAGCTGGCCGAGCGCCGCGACCGGGCCGGCCAGGTCGCGGGGCTGGCCGACCTGGTCAACGGCCGCGGCGCCAACACGCTGCGGATGCGCCTGCAGTCCTTCGTCCTCGCCGCGCGGCTCGAGCAGGTCGCGGAGGTGGCCAGCAGGCGGCTGCAGGAGATGTCGGGGAGCCGCTACACGTTCCTGCACAGCGACGCGCAGGCCCGGCACGGTGCCCGTGGCGGGCTGGGCCTGGACGTCTTCGACGAGTACACCGGCACCCGCCGTCCGACCAAGACCCTCTCCGGCGGCGAGAGCTTCATGGCCTCGCTGGCGCTGGCACTGGGCCTGGCCGACGTCGTCACCTCCGAGGCCGGGGGCGTGCAGATGGACACCCTGTTCGTCGACGAGGGCTTCGGCACGCTCGACGCCCAGGCGCTCGACGCGGTGATGAACGTGCTCGACGAGCTGCGCCGCGGCGGGCGGACGGTCGGCGTGATCAGCCACCTCGAGGAGCTGCGCACCCGCATCCCGACCCGGCTGGAGGTCGTGGCCGGGCGGCACGGCTCACGGCTGGCCGGCTGAGCGGTCGTTCGCCCGCACGGCGGCGGGCGGGCGGCCCGGGACGGTCAGGTCCGGCGGGGTGGGGGAGTCACCGCTCCGCGTCGGGGGTGGGGGTCGGGAACACCCAGAAGCGGTAGGACACGAAGCGCACGACGGTCCCGACGGCGATGGAGGTCAGGTTCGCCGCCTGCAGCGACCAGGCGTCGGTCAGCCCGAGCGCGTAGCGGGCGAAGGCGATGATCCCCAGGCCCAGCAGCAGTGTCAGGCCGTTCACCACGGTGAACAGGACGCCCTCCCGCCGCAGGCCGGTGCGCTCGCTGTCGGCGAAGGACCAGTAGCGGTGCCCGACGAAGGCCGCCGCCATGGACACCACGGTGGAGCCGGCCTTCGAGCTGACGGCGCCGAGCCCCAGGTGCGCGTACAGCACCTGGAAGAGGACGACGTCGATGACGAAGCAGACCGCGCCGACCACACCGAAGGCGCCGACCTGACGGACCAGCGACCACACGGCTGACCCGGCCCGTCGCGGGCGGACGGACTGGCTGGTCACCCGGCGATGCTAACCGGGGCCGGGGGATGGCGCGGGCGGCGGAGAAGCGCTCCTACCCCTCCGGCAGGCGCCGTGGAGGGCTGGCTTCGTCAGGAGTTGCCGATGGACGGGCGTGAGTCTGTCGTGTCGTCGACTCAACATGCCCGACCGGCCAACTAACTTCTGTGACGGGCCATGAGCGCAGGGTCACTGCCGTCAGCCTGCACAGAGGAGTTGTGGTGTCTGCACGTCCACCGGGAGTCGTCGGCGCGAAGGTCGGCGCAACCTCGTCCCCCGAGATCCGCCCGCTGACGGGCCTGCGAGCCGTCGCGGCGGTCTGGGTCGTCGTCTACCACTTCCACTTCACGCCCGGGCTGGACTACTCCGGCTACTGGGAGCCGCTGCGCCCGGTGCTCCGGGCGGGGGCGACCGGCGTCGACCTCTTCTTCGTGCTGAGCGGCTTCGTGATCACCCTGACCTACCTGGAGCGGGTCGGCCGCAAGCCCTCGCCGCGACGGGTGGCCGCCTTCCTGTGGGCGCGGGTGTGCCGGATCTGGCCCGTGTACGCGCTGGTGACCACGCTCTACGGCGGCTGGTTGCTCTACAAGGCCACGCAGGTCTCCGACGGGTACCTCGCCTACCAGGCCGCGCAGCCGGTCCTCGACCTGCCGCAGTACCTGCTGCAGCTGTCGATGGTCCAGCTGTGGTGGCACCCCGAGTCCAGCGGCGAGTCGTGGATGGGCTCGGCCTGGTCGATCAGCGCCGAGTGGCTGGCGTACGTGGCCTTCCCGCTCCTCGCCGTCCTGCTCTGGCGCATCCGCAACGCCCCGCTGGTCCTGCTGGGCGCGACCGCGGTCCTGGCGATGGTCCCGCTCAGCCACATGACCTACGTGCACGGCGGGCCGGTGCTCCCGTGGTCCTGGCTGCTGCGCATCGGCGCGGCGTTCCTGGCCGGTGCGCTGACCTGCCTCGTCGTCCGGCGGATCCGCCAGACACCGCGGGTGCAGCGCGCGGCCGCCACGTGGGCCGGGGCCGCGGTGGGCGCGATCGCGGTCGGCCTGTGGTGGGGCGACTGGCGCGGGATCGACAACGACCACTCGGCGTTCGGCGGGATCGTCGTGGTGTTCTTCCCGCTGCTGGTCGGGGCGCTCGCCCTGTCCACCTCGGGCGTCAGCGCCTTCCTCTCCAAGGAGTGGGTGGTGCACGGCGGGCGCATCTCCTTCGCCCTCTACCTGGTGCACATCCCGGTGTTCGAGGTCTCCTGGACGCTCATGGGGTGGTGGCCGAAGATCGCGGTGGGCACCTCGCTCTGGGCCCTGCTGCTCGTCCCGGTCCTGCTGTCGACCCTCGTGCTGGCGCACGTCTGCTACCGGTACGTCGAGGAGCCGGCCCGCCGGTGGCTGCGGCGGTTCACGCCCGGCCGGTCCCGCGCAGTCGCCGCGCGGCGCCCCCAGGACGCGGACGCCCTGGCTCCCGAGCCGCGGGTCGTGGCCGGCGTGGCCGTCCTCCAGTCGTCCTCGGGGGGCTCCGCGCGTGCCGTGCCCGCCCCGCGCCGGGACTCGCTGAGCGCCTGAGACCTGACCCGCCGGAGTGAGCGGGGTCCGCACGTCCAGGTCCATGCCCCAGACTCGTCGCGTGTTCGATCGCTCCGCCCCGCGACGGGGGCACGCGAGGACGACCCTGGCCGTCCTGGCGCTCGTGCTGGCGCAGCTGCTCGGCGGGTGCGCGCTGTGGGGAGACGGGGACGAACGGGTGCTCTCCGCCCCGCAGCCGGGCTCGCAGGTCCCGGCCGGTCCCTCCGCGACGACGCCGTCCGTCGCGGGGACCGGGATGGCCGCCCCCGGGCCGGAGGTGCCGGCGCCGAGCACCTTCGCGGTGGTGGGTGACTCGATCACCGCCGGCGGTGCCGTCATCTCCGACCGCCACGTGGAGGGGGAGGCCTCGTGGGTCCCCGCCGCGGCGGAGTCCTCCGGGCTGACCTTCGTGGGCGGCTGGGCGGTGCCCGGGGCGACCACGGGGGACATGCTGCGGGCGCAGGTGCCCGCGGACGCCGACGTCGTGGTGGTCATGGCCGGCACGAACGACGTCCTCCAGGACCGCCCCTGGGACGAGTCCGCCGACAACCTGACGCGCCTGGCGGCCGCCGCCACCGCCGCCGGGGTCGACACGGTCGTCGTCTCCGCGATCGCCCCCAACGACGTGGACACGCCGGGGCGGCAGGCGTACAACGCGGCGCTGGCGTCGCTGGCCACCCAGCGGGGCTGGGTGCTCGTCGACCCCTGGGGCGAGATCGACGACGACGGCCGGTTCGCCCCGGGCACGACGACCGACGGCACCCACCTGCCGCCCGAGGTGGCGGCGTCCGTCGGCACCCGCCTGGGCGAGCAGCTCGCCGAGCTGGGCTGACGACGGGGCGGACGCCCGGTCCGGGAGGCGGCGCCGGCCCCTCTAGGCTGGGCTCCCGTGGCCTCTCCTGTCGACGCACGCACCGGGCTGCCCGTCGTGGCGATGGTCGGCGGGGGGCAGCTGGCCCGGATGACCCACCAGGCCGCGATCGCCCTCGGCCAGTCGCTGCGGGTGCTCTCGACCGGCCCCGACGAGTCCGCGGCCCTCGTCGCTGCCGACGTCCGGCTGGGCGACCACCGCGACCTCGACGCCCTGCTGGCCGTCGCCGAGGGCGCCACGGTCGTCACCTTCGACCACGAGCACGTGCCGACCGAGCTCCTGCACGCCCTGCAGGCCGCCGGGCACCGCGTCGCGCCCGGCCCCGAGGCGCTGGTCCACGCCCAGGACAAGCTGGTCCTGCGGCGGGCGCTGGCCGAGGCGGGGGAGCCGCAGCCGGCCTGGGCCGAGGTCACCTCCGTCGACGAGGTCGCCGCCTTCGCCGGGCGGCACGGCTGGCCGGTGGTGCTCAAGACCCCGCGCGGGGGCTACGACGGCAAGGGTGTGTTCGTCGTGGACGACGCCGCCGCGGCCGCCGAGCTGGTCGAGCGGCACGGCACCCTCCTGGCCGAGGAGCGGGTGCCGCTGGTGCGCGAGCTGGCGGCCGTCGTCGCGCGGTCGCCGTTCGGGCAGGTCGCCGTCTGGCCGGTCGTCGAGACCGTGCAGCGCGACGGCGTCTGCCACGAGGTGCTCGCCCCCGCCCCGGGCCTGGACGACGAGACCGCGACCGCCGCCCAGGAGCTGGCGGTGCGCGTCGCCGACCGGGTCGGCGTCGTCGGCGTGCTCGCCGTGGAGCTGTTCCAGACCGCGGACGCCGTCCTGGTCAACGAGCTGGCGATGCGGCCGCACAACTCCGGCCACTGGACGATCGAGGGCTCGCGCACCAGCCAGTTCGAGCAGCACCTGCGCGCGGTCCTCGACTACCCGCTGGGTGCCACGGCGATGACCGCGCCGGTGGTGGTCATGGCCAACCTGCTGGGCGGCGCGGCCGCCGCCGAGGGCTGGTCCGGCCCGGGGCTCGACGAGCGGGTGCACCACCTGATGGCGCACTGGCCGGACGTGAAGCTGCACTGGTACGGCAAGGGCCAGCGCCCCGGCCGCAAGCTCGGCCACGTCACCGCGCTGGGCTCCGACCTCGCCGAGGTGCGCGCCCGCGCGGTCGCCGCCGCCCGCTACCTGGCCGACGGCGAGATCGACCCGGCGTTCGCGTTCGAGACCGAGCACTGAGGAGCCTGCGTGGAGACCGAACCCGGCACCCCGCTCGTCGGCATCGTCATGGGCAGCGACTCCGACTGGCCGATGCTGGAGCCCGCCGCCACGGCGCTGGCCGAGTTCGGCGTCCCGTACGAGGTGCACGTGGTCTCCGCGCACCGCACGCCGCGGCGGATGCTGGAGTACGCCGAGTCCGCCGCAGGCCGCGGGCTGCGCGTGGTCATCGCCGGTGCCGGGGGAGCGGCCCACCTGCCGGGGATGGTCGCCGCGGCCACGCCGCTGCCGGTGATCGGCGTCCCCCGTCCGCTGGAGCTGCTCGACGGGCTGGACAGCCTGCTGTCGATCGTGCAGATGCCGGCCGGCGTACCGGTGGCGACGGTGGGCATCGGCGGCGGGCGCAACGCCGGGCTGCTCGCCGTCCGGATCCTGGCCGCGGCCGACCCCGAACTGCAGGCCGCCGTCTGCGGGTTCCAGGCCGACCTCGCCGACGCGGTGGTCGCCCGCGACGCGGCGTTGCAGGAGCGGTTCCGCTCCACCTGAGGCGGGGGGTGCGTCCTACCATCTACCCGTGGGTAACAACGCCGGCGGGCTGTACGCGCTGACCGAGGAGCACGACGCGATCCGGGCCGCGGTCCGTGAGATCGCCGAGCGGGAGATCGCCCCGTTCGCCGCCGAGGTGGACGCGCAGTCCCGCTATCCGCTCGAGGCCCAGAAGGCGCTGACCGCGGCCGGGTTCCACGCCACCCACATCCCCGAGGAGTACGGCGGGGAGGGTGCCGACCCGATCGCCACCTGCATCGTGATCGAGGAGGTCGCCCGCGTCGACGCGTCGGCCTCGCTGATCCCGGCGGTGAACAAGCTGGGCTCGATGCCGATCATCCTGTCGGCGTCGGAGGAGCTCAAGCAGGCGGTGCTGCCGAGCATCGCCTCCGGCGAGGCGATGATCAGCTACGGGCTCTCCGAGCGGGAGGCCGGCTCGGACGCCGCGGCGATGCGGACCCGGGCCCGGCTCGAGGGCGACAGCTGGGTGCTCAACGGCACCAAGGCGTGGATCACCAACTCCGGGATCTCCTCCTGGTACACGGTCATGGCCGTCACCGACCCGGACAAGGGCGCCAACGGGATCTCCGCGTTCGTCGTCCACGCGGACGACCCGGGCTTCGCCGTCGGCCCCAAGGAACGGAAGATGGGCATCAAGGGCTCGCCGACCTGCGAGCTGTACTTCACCGACTGCACCATCCCGGCCGATCGCATCATCGGCGAGCCCGGCACCGGCTTCAAGACCGCGCTCCGGACGCTGGACTTCACCCGGCCGACCATCGGCGCGCAGGCCGTCGGCATCGCGCAGGGCGCGCTCGACGCCGCCGTGCAGTACACCCGGGAGCGCAAGCAGTTCGGCAAGAACATCGCCGAGTTCCAGGGCGTGCAGTTCATGCTCGCCGACATGGCCATGCAGATCGAGGCCGCCCGGCACCTGGTCTACGTGGCCGCGGCCCGCGGGGAGACCGGCGGCCCCGACCTCGGCCGGCTGTGCGCCTCGGCCAAGGCGTTCGCCTCCGACGTCGCGATGAAGGTGACGACCGACGCCGTCCAGCTGTTCGGCGGGGCCGGGTACACGCAGGACTTCCCGGTCGAGCGGATGATGCGCGACGCCAAGATCACCCAGATCTACGAGGGCACCAACCAGATCCAGCGGATGGTGATCGCCCGCTCGCTGCTGCGCTGACCTGCCCCACGGGTCCGGGACCGGCCTGGGTAGCCTCGGTGCCTCAGCGACGCCTCCGGCCACGGGGCCGGGCGACCCACGGGGGATCATGTCTGTGATCCGCGGCCTCTGGCCCTCGGCCGACGGCCTGGCCCTGGAACTGTCCGGGACCGTGGCAGACGTCGTCGTGGACGTCGAGATCGACGGTCGCAGGGTGTGGTCGTTCCGGACCGTCGAGGCCCCGGTCCCGCCGTCGCTGCTCCCCCCGGGGGTGCCCGCCGAGAAGCTGACGTACCAGCCGTGGCCGGTGAGCCTGCGGGCGCGGCTGGCCGGTCGGTTCCGCGTGCGGGTCCGCGCCTCGGGTGAGGACGACGGCCCGGAGGTCCAGGTGAGCCTCGACGGTGGCTTCGCGTCACCGCGACTGGTCGACCGCTACGGCGCCCCGCTGGTGGTCAACAAGTGGGGACGGCTGGGTCACGCACTGGGGGACGCCCCGCCGGGCATGGTCGATCGGATGCTCGACACCATGGACGGCGTCCGGGCGGTGCTGGAGCGTCACCTCGGTCCCACCGTCTACGTGACAGGGGGGACGCTGCTCGGTCCCGTGCGTGAGGCCGGCCGGCTGCTGCCCCACGACGACGACGCCGACCTGGGCTACCTGAGCCGACACACGGCTCCGGTGGACGTCGACCTCGAGGGGTTCGAGGTCGGCCGGCTGCTGACCGAGGCGGGCTACGAGGTCGTCCGGCTGTCCGGCGGTCACCTGCAGATCCACGTCCGTCACGCCGGTGCCCCCGACCACTACGTCGACGTCTTCCCGGGCTTCCTGCTCGACGGGTACTGGCACCAGCCCTTCGCCCTCCGCGTCCCTGCCCGGTACGAGGAGCTCCTGCCCACCACGGACCTCGAGGTCGCCGGGCGGGTCGAGCCGGCGCCGGCTCAGCCGGAGCTGGCCCTCGAGCGGCTCTACGGCAGCGGCTGGAGGGTGCCCGACCCGGCGTACACCTTCGTCGTCCCGCTCGAGATCGGGGACCGTTTCTGGGGCTGGTTCGCCGACTTCAACGTCGACCGGGAGCCGTGGGAGGACGAGGTCCTGCTCCGCCCGGAGGAGCTCGACCCACCGGCCCGGATGAGCGCCACCGCCCGCTGGGTGCACCGGGAGGCCCCCGTCGGCTCGGCGGTGCTCGAGCTGGGCTGTGGCCTGGGCGCCGACGCCGTCGGGCTGGCCGCCCTCGGCCGGACGGTGCACGCGGTGGACTACTCCCGGGAGGCCGTCCGGGTGGCACGGGCGCGGGCGGAGCAGGGGACGCCGGTCACCTTCGAGGTGCTCAACCTCTACGACCTGCGCGCCGTCCTCCGGCTCGGGGTCCGGCTCGCGGCCCGCCCCGAGCCGTGGACGGTCTTCGGACGACACCTGCTCAACGCGCTGGAACCGCTGGCCCGCGACAACCTGTTCCGGCTCTGCGGCATGCTGGTGCGCCGAGGGACCGCGGCGCACCTGGACCTGCTGCTCGACCCGGACGAGCACCTGCCGCTCGTCCCGCACCGACGACTGACGCCGGACCAGGTCGCCGACGAGGCCGCCCGGCACGGCCTGGTGCTCGACGAGGCCGTCCCCGCCCTGGAGCCGGCCACCTGGCTGGGCGCCCCCGAGGAGCGCCTGGTGGAGACCAGCCGCCTGACCCTGCGACGGAGGACACCGTGAACCGATCGAGTGGCGGTGCCGGCCGGCACCTCAACGGCCCGGTCTGGGCGGTGCGGCGGGCGCTGGCCCCCGAGGCGCTCGAGTTCGGCGGCGAGGTCCGTGGCCTGCTGGAGCGGGCGAGCGCCCTCGAGAGCGAGGTCGAGGCGCTGCGCGCGCGGGTCGGGGAGCTGGAGGACCGTCAGCGGGAGAGCGCCGACCTCCGCGACCGTCTGACCGCAGTGGAGGAGCGACTCGGGAAGGTCGACGAGCTCGCGGCGCTGGTGGGCACCCTGCGCGAGGGACTGCTCGAGGAGCGACGGCTGCACCTGAGGGTCGCCGAGTTGGCCGACGTCGTCACCGAGCTCGTCCTGCCGCTGCACGACCGCGAGATCGACCCTGCGGCGCTGGCCCGGCTGCGGCCCGACACCCTCTGACCGCCGCTCACTCCAGCAGCCGGGAGACCCCCGACAGGCGGGCGTCGCCGGCCATCGTGGTCAGCCAGGCCGACCAGCCCGGCCGGGCCCGCATCGCCTCGAGCGCGGCGCGGGCACCGTGCCGGTCCCCGCGCCGCGAGGCGGCCAGCGCGGCGTAGAGGTCGCGGGCGCCCTCCGGGGCGAACAGCGCCAGGTGCTCGTAGTCGCGCTCGTCGTAGGCGCGCTGCAGGTTCCGCAGCATCCGCAGCTGGGCCACCGGGTCGCCGGAGTCGTCGACCCGGAGGTCCATCCGCACCCCGTCGTCCTCGTCGGTGGCCGGGGTCCCGCTGACGACGAGCAGCGCGGCGGACTGCCGGCCGCGCAGGTCGCCGCCGGCGTCCTGGCCGGCGGTCAGCGCGGCGAGCAGGCGGTCGGCCAGGTCGCCACGGGCGGCGGCGAACGCCTGGGCCATCGCCGGCAGCACCTCCGTCGAGGCGAGCATGTTGCCCTGCACGCTCGACTGGGAGCCCAGCAGGTGGCCGCTGACCGGGAACGAGCCGCGCCCGGTGTCGGCGGCCACCGCACCGGACGCGTCCAGGACGGCGATCTGCCGGTCGACGTCCTCGGCCGCGTGCGCCGCCGCCCGGACCAGCTGCGCCGGGTCGGCGCCCTCCTCCAGCCCGGCCAGCAGCGCCGGCCCGAGACCGCGCCGGCTGCGCGCCTGCACGGCCACGACCCCGACGCCCGGCCGGGCGCTGGGCACCGCCCGCCCGACGGCGAGGATGCACGACGAGACGGCGATGCCCAGCTCACCGGTGTCCGGATCACGGGCGACGATCGAGAAGGTCACGGGTCCTCGCTGGGACGGTGGCGTTGGGTGGACCCGGACCTGGCTCAGACGGTGGCGGGCAGTGTCATCTCGGGGACGTGGTCGGGGATGGTCAGGGGCGCGCCGGTGGCCTGGGCGACCTCGTCGGGGGTCAGGCCGGGAGCGGTCTCGACGAGGGTGAACCCGGCCGG